>JANWVJ010000041.1 GCA_025056895.1 Thermoflexales bacterium | reverse complement strand
GCCCAAGGGCGGCAGGCGCCGGTCGCCGTGACCGAGTTCAACATGACCTCGGTTCAAGATCAGGACAACGGCCAGTGGATGACCCGCGCGGTGAACATGCTGCTGCTGGCCGATTCAATCGGCCAAGCGGCGCAGACAGGGGTAACTTTGTTTGCACAATGGGATTTGGCAAACGGGCGCGCCGGCAACGGCACGGAATATGGCTTAATGCACGAGGACAACAGCTATTACCGTGCCCCGCAGTATTACGTGTATCCGCTCTGGTCACGCTTTGGCAGTCAGATGCTGCCCGTTACGTCAACGGCGAATGCAGCTACTCAGCTCAGTGTGTACGCCGGCCGCGTGAACAGCGCCACGCTCTCACTGCTGGCGATCAACAAAACCGGCTCGGCCGTAACCGCAACGATCATGATCAGCGGTTTTGGGCCATTGAGCGGTGGGGTCGCCTATGAAGTGAAAGCGGCTTCTCTGTCTGCGCAAAGCGTGACTTATAACGGCAGTAGCAATCCCTCAAACACCTTGAGCGAGCCGCCGGCAGCGTTCACCGCAGCCGGCAATCAGGTTGTGCGGATGTTCGAGCCATACAGCGTTACGCTGCTCTGGCTGAATCAGATGCCGCCAAACGTGGCGCCGCGCGCATTCGTGCCACTGGTCTGGCGCTGAGCGGGCCTGACGCAGGCCGGCAGGCCCTGCTGAGTGGAATTCGGCCTTATAACGCGCTTTCGATCTGATTGCCGGCATCGCCGGTAGGGTTGGTGTTCTCTGCGCGGGACCACTTGACGTGCCGGAAGGTGACAAAGCGGTTGACAAAGAAGTTCCATATCATCACAACCACCGCAGCGATGGCCTTGGTGATGTTCAGGCCGATCACGTGGCTGTTGAACAGCGCTTCAATAGGCTGCTCAAACAGGAATAAGATCAACTCGTTAATACCCAGGCCGCCGGCATTGACGATTAGAAAGATAGGAAAATGCCGCCAGAACGATTCGCGCGATTCCGGGTATACCCACAGAATATTCCAGACAAAGTTGTTGCTGGCAGCCAACACAAATGCAATGGCGATGGCCAGCGCAGAGGACGCGCCAAAGCCGTACACCAACAGATTGAGCATGGCGTAATCCACAACCAGACCGGACGCCCCGACAATCGCAAACTTCACGAAGCGTTTCACTTCGTACTTGTTGCGCCGCGCAACAGCATAAAGCCGGTTGCGCGAGGCAGCCTCGGGATCATGGAAGAAAATAAAGACCACCAAGGAGACCAGGGCACGCCATGTCCACTCGCGCAGGGCACGGAATCGAGAGCGAAAGAGCGCAAAGCCGGATTGCATGTCAATCGTTGGGCGTACTCACACTTGGTGTCTGGCGCACAGGTGACGTTGACAACGTTGATTGTGCATCATTCGAAGCCCAGCGTCACTCCGTTTGTTCGGTTTGCAGGTGGCGTTCTGCGCCGGCATATCGATCAAACCACTCTATGATGCGGCGCAGCCGTTCAACACGGTGCTTTGGCTCTCCGCTGCGCGATAGCTCGTGCCCTTCGCGCGGCCAGCGCACCAATTCAACCGTTCTCTTGAGATATTTCAACGCCTGAAAGAGTTGTTCGGCCTGCTCGATCGGCACACGGAAATCCAGCTCGCTATGCTCGAGCAGAAGCGGCGTCTGCATCTGCGGCGCATAGGCCAGCGGAGAGTGTCGCCAAAGAAACGCCACATCGTCAAACGGTGTGACATCAAAATGCCAATCGGTGAAGTAGGCAATGTCGCACGTGCCGCGCATCGAGATCAAGTTATACACGCCGCGCTGGGCGACAGCCGCGACGAAACGGTTATCGTGGCCGATGATCCAGGCTGTCATATAGCCGCCGTAGCTGCCGCCGGTCACAACCAGACACTGGGGGTCGGCAACTCCTTTGGCAATCAGTTCATCCACGCCCTTCAGAATATCGCGCATCGGGCCGTCGCCCCAGTCACGATGATTACCCGACAGAAAAGCTTCGCCATAGCCATCCGCGCCGCGCGGATTGCAGAAGAACACCACATAGCCGCGCTGGGCCAAGGTTTGCCACTCGTGCCACATGCTGCGCGTGCCGGCCGACCACATCACCGCCGGCCCGCCGTGAATCTCAACCGCCAACGGCCAGCGCCGTGATACGTCGAAGCCGGGCGGCGTGATGATCCAACCTTGAATCTGGTAGCCCTCCGACTCGTAGCGCATTGCTTCAACCGGCCGCACGGTGTGTTCGGCCAAGAATGCCGCGTTCGGTTGGTACAGCAGACGAATCGCCCCATCGACCTCTCGCACGTACAAGGCAGAAGGGTCGCTAGGCGTGCTGGCAGCAAACACGATGCGGCCATCGGCTGCTACGTCAAATGAGGTGATTTCCTGGGTCGCATCCGTCAATTGCTCGATTTGACCGTCGGAGATGCGCACGCGATGCAGGTTGACCGCGCCATCTGCGATGAGCGTAAAGTAAATATAAGCGCCGTCTTTGCTCCAGCGCCACGCATCCACGCTGCGATCCAGGCCGGCAGTCAGATCGACCACCTGGCCACCGTCAGCCGGCATGAGCGCCAACGTCGTCACGCGATACAACAGTCGATCTTCGTTCAGCCGCAGAAATGCAATCCAGCGGCCATCAGGAGACATCTCCGGCTTCCAGGCAGTGTGTCCGGCAGCAGTCAGCCGCTCAAGCGAGCGTTCTGCGCCAGATGCAGCCGGCAGACGCACAATATCGGTATATAGGCCCAGAATGCCACTTTCTGGGTCACGGGCTACGGCTGCATAGATCGATTGGCCATCCACAGACCATTTGGGCTGCTCAAAGTTCAGGTCGCCGTCGGTCAGCCGGCGCGGCTTTGTCTTGACCGGCTCGCCGAAGTCGGCCGGCGTGTCGGCCACATAGACATGGAGCCGACGGTCGCGCATGTACTCTGTGCCGGTGCGGTAGGGATACTGGCGCAGGACGTATGGGTCAAAGCGCTGGGCTTCTTCGTGTTCGCGCTGCTCTTTGTCGCGCTTGATCTGCCACTCATCTTTGAACGACTCACCATCGGTTCGGTCGAGTTGCCGATCTTCCTCGGCGCGCTCATCGGCGCGCACCAAAGCCGTAAAAGCAACTCTGCTGTCGTCCGGCGACCACTCGAACGCGCGAATACCGTTTCGATGTGTGGCAATCACATGAGCTTCACCGCCGGCGATCGGAATGGCATACAGCTTCGATTCGCCGTCGCGGCTGGAGATGAACCCCAGTCGCCGGCCATCTGCCGTCCAGCGCGGAGAGGTGTCCTTACCGCCGGCAGTGAATGGACGTGCCGGCTCACCCGTGTCGATGTCTTTCATCCAGATGTTGCGGATGTATTTGTTGCCCGCGCGATCAACAGTCTGCCGGACAAAGGCCACACGGCTGCCGTCTGGAGACACACAGACATCCTCTACGACCGCCAACTCGTAGAGGCTTTCTTCGGTAATCGGTTTCATTTTTGATGGAATGACTTTAATGACCACATCCTTTGCAGCCGCCGCAGCCGCCGCTGCATCGGCACGACGTACTTGTCGAGGAGGCGGAGAAATCGCTGCTTAGCGAGCCGCTTCGGTTATGGGCAAATGAGGAAACTTTCTTGCGGGTTTTGCGGCTATGGCAAGCAGGACATTCAACCGTCACAACCGTGCTGCCAGCCCGGATCAACTTTTCAAAACGCTCCCCACACTTGCTGCATTCGAACTCGAAGATAGGCATGGCTCACCCTTCCCCGTTATTGTTTCCAATCCACACTGCCGCGCAGAGGGCGACCGCTAAATTGGTGGCAAGTGTACAGCAAGTCAGGAGAGAGATAGACCGGCTATCGAACGCAGCGCGGCGGATGATCTCGTCCATCATCCGCCGCCTACGACATCGCTTAAGGCATCAGGGGTTCGCCTCTTACAACGGGTTGTGGATCATCCGAGCCAACATATGCTCCAGAAACACAATCGATAACACCTTGTTTCAAGAATAATAAACTGGCGCATTGAGCAGCGCCTCAGATGCTTGCGCTAGCTTTGTGTCGTATGCGCCGGCTGGACGACCTGCGCCACGCTCTGCCGGCCAAGCACCCAGTATGCAATCACTGTTGCAATGACGAGGGCGACTAAGCCGAGCGCCGGGTCGGGAGCATCTTCCACAAACAGGGCCACAGCCGGCAATGATCCACCGCGATAACCGAACAACACAAAGGACGCAACATTGTTGGCAGCGTGAATTCCAAGCGCCGCATCCAAACTCCCGGAACGCAATGTGATCAGCGCAAGACCGAATCCAATCACAAACCACTGACCGAGGGAGAACAGTGGCCCCATGCTCATCTCCGGATTGGCGAAATGAGGGAGAGCAAACAAAATGCCGTTGACAATAGAAAGCAAAACGACGTTGTGCGTGAGGCGACCGGTTGCCTGCAATAGGTAACCGCGAAAGAAAACTTCTTCTGCGCTGGTTTGCACGGGCAGCAACAAAAGACCAACTAGCACCATCGGCAAGGCGCCCACAAACTCTCCGTTGTATTCGTATTGGCTCAGACCAAGGATGGTGGAGACGAGCGCAACCGTCGCCATAAGCAGCACCCACAGCGCGGCACTGAATCCGATTTGGCGCCAGTTCAATCGCCTGGCAGCTCCAAACAGTGCGCTCGCCGGCCGACCATGTACCCATCGGTTAACCAGCATCGGCATCAGCAACAGAGGCGTAAAACTGAGCAACATGATGGCAAGAGAAACCGGCGATTCCAGCATACTGCTGTTAGCAGCGCCATCGCTCAACACAAACAGGAGCAGGCCGGCCAGGAAACCGGTCGCTTGCCAGACTATCACGATCACGACAATGCCCAGCAGATAACGCCAGGCAGCGTTCTTGCCCGCCTCGACTGTACTCAGAAAAGGATTGCTTGACATGCAGACCTCACTCCATTCAATATCAAACTTGACAACATCATCAATTCTAATACCGTCCAGAGATCATGTCAAGGCGTGATGCCTGATGCACCCTAAAAAATTAAATCTGTCGCGATCGAGGCGAGACGCAGACGAAAGGATCTCCTTGCCTGGCCAGATACTCTTGGCTTACCTGGGTCAGTGGAGGTGCAGGTAGTTCCTTCGCCCGCACCTAAAAAGGGCTCCTGGTAAGGCTCTATCTCTCTGTTTCTGGAATGCGCTTGCTCGATGCTTGAAGGGGTGCATTTCCTTTTTGGGAATGTGCAGGCACTGATCCGTGCGAGACAGTTTGCCTGTGCCGGCAAATACACTCTTGTTTCGCAGCCCAGTTGGGCGGCTGTTTGGGTACAATTGCGCCTATCTTTGTCGCCCCGTGAGGGCTTGGCAACGCCGAGCATTGCGCCCTGCTGCGCACGATGATACAAAGCCGCATCCCGATTTATTGCATGGGGTCAGAGAGATATGCCCATGTTCGATTACATTCGAGCCAAATCAATTGACGAAGCAGTCGCCTTGCTGAATGATCCACACTGCGTGAGCCGGCCGCTTGCCGGCGGCACAGATGTGCTGGTGCAGGTGCGCCACGGCCCACCGTCTTTTCAGCGGCTAGTTGACATCAGCCGTGTGCCGGAGATGAAAATCATCGAACAGCGCGGCGACGAGATTTACATTGGCGCAGCAGTGACTTACACCGAGATCATCGAGAGCCGATTGCTGCAAGAGACGGCCACCTGTCTGGTCGAGGCCTCTCGATTGGTCGGCGGGCCGGCAATTGCCAACGCCGGCACACTGGGGGGCAACGTCGCCAACGCCGCCGCTTGTGCAGACGGCACACCCCCTCTGGTCTGTTTAGACGCCGTTGCACACATTCGCAGCTTGAATGGTTGGCGAGCTGCCCCGGTAGCCGAGTTGATCACCGGTCCACATCAGACAGCGCTTCACCGCGGGGAGCTGATCACCCATTTCACATTCCCCATCCTGCCAAGTAGCGCCCGCTCGGTCTTTCTCAAATTAGGCCGACGCAACGCACAAGCCATTGCACGGCTGAATGTGGCCGCCGCCGGCGGACTCGGCGCAGATGGCCGCATCAATTTCGCGCGTGTTGTGCCCGGCTCAACCCTCTCCCATCTACGTCGCTTCGTCGAAGTCGAAACGCTGCTCATCGGTGAAGCGCCCAGCACGGAGCTATGCGAGACTGCGGGTGCGGAGGCCGGTCGAGTGATGGTTGAAGCAACCGGCAGGCGCTGGTCAACCGAATACAAAGAAATTGCTTTGCACGGTTTAGTCGCGTGCGCTTTGCGGCGCGTCTTTCATTTGGAGAACTAACGCATGCTGATTCAATTAACCGTTAACGGTGAAACGATCGCGGTAGAAGCGCCGCCCGATATTACCTTGCTGGACTTGTTGCGCGATTATTTGAACCTAACCGGCACGAAGGAAGGCTGCGCCGTCGGCGAGTGCGGCGCCTGCTCGGTGATCATGGACGGCCGGCTGGTGAACAGTTGCCTTGTCTTGGCGCCCCAAGCTGACGGCAGTGAAATCGTGACCATCGAAGGCATTCATGCGCCCGACGGCGGGCCGAATGATTTGCAGCAAAACTTCATCGACTACGGTGCAGTGCAGTGCGGCATTTGCATTCCGGGCATGATCATGGCCGGCGAAGCATTGTTGATGCACAACCCACACCCCACCCGTCAGGAAATTCGCATGGCGCTGGCCGGCAATTTGTGCCGCTGCACTGGTTATCAGCAAATTGTGGATGCAATTGAAGCGACGGCCAAACAACGACAAGGAGAGATGGGATGAGTCACTTCACACAACCGACGGAGTATGTGGGACGTCCGGCGCGCCGTGTGGACGCGCTGGACAAAGTGATGGGTCGCGCCAAGTACATCGCCGACTACCGCGTGCCGGGAATGCTGCATGCGCGGTGCTTGCGCAGCACACTGCCGCACGCGCGGATCGTCCGGCTTGATGTGACGCCAGCGCTGAAAGTGCCCGGGGTGCGGGCGGTGATCACGAGTGAGGACTTTGTCGATCACGGGCTGTATGGCTTTCCGGTCAAGGACAAGTACATGCTGGCCTATCAAAAAGTGCGCTACGTCGGCGAACCGATCGCGGCTGTGGCCGCCGATACACCCCAAGCGGCGCTGGCGGGTGTGCAGGCCATTGTCTGCGAACTAGAGCCGCTGCCGGCTTTGTTCGATGCCGAGCGCGCCCTCGATCCCGACGCGCCGCAGGTCGGCCCAGACCGCACTGATGGCCGGCACCCCAATCTGAAAAGCGATCACATGTTGGTTTGTAAGGGCGATGCCGAGTCCGAACTGGCCGACTGCCCGATTGTCCTAGACCGACGCTACTTTACCGACTGGCAAGAGCACGCCTACATCGAACCAGAGGGCGTGCTGGCGATTCCGACGCCGGAAGGGGGCATCCTGGTCTATGCGCCGAATCAAAGCCCGTTCATTAACCAGGGCAATTTGGCGATGACGCTCGGTTTGCCGCACAACCTAGTGCGTGTCATCCAACCAACTGTGGGCGGTTCTTTTGGCGGCAAGGATGACATCATCTACGAAAGCTCGGCGCAGGTAGCCAAACTGGCGCTCATCACCGGCCGGCCGGTACGCATGGTCTTCTCTCGTGAGGAAAGTTTGGTCGCCAGCTACAAGCGCGATGCGATGCATATGCACATCCGCCTGGGCGCTGATCGCGATGGCACATTGCGCGCCTGTTGGTTCCGAGGCATTCTAGATTCGGGCGCCTACGCCTCTGAAACGCCGTTCACTGCCTGGCGCGCCAGTATCCATGCCATGGGCGCGTATCGCTACAAGGCGTGCGACGTAGACGTGTACTGCGTGTACACCAACAACGGCTACGCCGGCGCTTTTCGCGGCTTCGGCAACCCAGAGGTCTGCTTCGCCGTCGAGCAGACGGTTGATGAGCTGGCCGACATGCTGGGTATCGACCCGATCGACTTGCGGTTGAAGAATTGCTTGCGGCTGGGCGATGAAACCGCGCACGGCCAAAAACTAACCGAGTCGATGGGCTTGGTGGAATGCTTGACCACCGTGCGACGCATCAGCGATTGGGATCGCAAACGCGCCGAGTACAGCCGGCAGACTGACACCGATAAGCGGCGTGGCATTGGCGTCGCCATCATGTACCACGGCATGTCGCTGGGCGCAGAAGGCGCAGACTACGCCGGCGCTACGATTGCCGTGCTGCCCGATTACTCCGTCGATCTCACCTCCGGCCTGACCGATTACGGAACCGGCTCGCGCACCGTCTTTACGCTCATCGCGGCTGAGGAATTGGGGGTACGTCCAGAGCGCATCCGAATTCAGCGTCCTGATACAAACACCGCCATCGAATCCGGCCCGACCGTTGCCAGCCGAACCACCGTGCTAGGCGGAAACGCCATGCGCGCAGCCGCGCGCAATTTGCGCCAAACCCTTGACCTGGCCGCCGCTGATCTGCTTCGCTGTGATCCACAACAACTAATCCGCGTCGGCGAGGCGTATGTTGGGCCGGACGAAGAGGCTGTTGCGTGGGAGAAGATCGTCGATCATGCCCGTGAGATGGGGTTGATCTTGTCAGCGCACGGCAAGTGGGAAGCCCCCAAAATCGTTTGGGATCATCACCACGGACGCGGCACGCCGTACATGGCATATGTGTACGGCGCGCAAGTGGCCGAGGTCGAGGTGAACATGCGCACCGGCAGCACCCAAGTGTTACATATCTGGGCCGTTCACGACATCGGCAAGGTGATCTTCCCACAGGGCGCCTATGGCCAGCTTTATGGGGGCATTACGCAAGGGTTGGGCTACGCGCTGATCGAGCAAATTAGCTATCGCAATGGCTACATCCAAGAGACAAACTTTGAGTCGTATCTCATTCCCACCTCGGTGGATGTGCCGGAGATCACCGCCCAGTTCGTCGAATCGGCTTACTCATACGGGCCATATGGGGCAAAGAACATTGCTGAACCGTCACTGGTGCCGACTGCACCGGCCATCGCCAACGCCATTGCGCACGCCACCGGCCGGCGCGTGCGCGAGCTGCCGATGAACTTGGAGCGCGTGCTGTTAGGGCACGATTTGCAGCCGCCTGCCTCGACCAAGCCGGCGCAGATCGCACTATCGATTGCGCCCCGTTCGATGCCACAGCCGGCCGGTCAATCGGTCGTGCGACACGCCGCCGCAACCAACGGACGACGCTCCTAGGTGTGGCAGGCGCGGCGCTGGCGCAATGCCTCGTAAACCAACAAGGCTGCTGCGACCGAAACATTCAACGAGTTGACCCGGCCTGCCATCGGGATACGCACTTGCAGGTCCGCTTGATCAAGCCAGCGCCGGGTCAAACCGGTTTTCTCTGCGCCCACCACAATCGCCAATGGCCCGCTCAGGTCGAGCGCCGTGAAGTCGTGAGCGGCAGCCGGCGCAGCGGCCACAATCTTGATGTGGCGCTCTTTCAGCCACGCAATCGTCTCTTCCGCCCCGGCCTCCGCCACCGGCACGCTCAACACAGCGCCTTTGCTTGCGCGCACCACATTGGGATTGCCCAGGTCGGTGTTCGGATCGCACGAGATCAGCGCATCTACGCCGGCAGCATCCGCTGTGCGCAACATAGCGCCTAAGTTACCCGGCTTCTCGACTGCCTCCGCCACCAAAAGAAGCGGCTTCGGCGGCAGGACAAGATCATACAGTCTGCGCCGTCGCAAGGCGAAAACACCCAACCAGCCGTCCGGACCATCACGGTAGGCGATCTTCTGAAAGACACGTTCACTGACTTCAATCAGCTCTGCGCCGGCCTGTTGGGCGCGCGACAACAATGCCTGTTGCTCCGGATCGCTTATCAATGCCGGACAGTAGTAGAGCGCCAACGGTCGCGCGCCGCACTCTAGCGCCAGCGCCAACTCAGCGTAACCCTCGACCAGCATCTGGCCGGCCTGCTCACGCGCGCGACGCTCGCGCAGGTCGAGCAGGTGTTTCACACGCGGATTGTGAATGCTGGTAATGTGTAGCATACGGTGCGTCGGTCACAGTATAAGGCGAGGGACGGCCAATCCGGGCTGTCCGAGAGTGTCTAAACCTAACAATATCGGTGTGATTGGCCTGATGTGGAATGGATCACTGAGAGTCGGTTCGCAGCGAGGCAAGTGGCTTTGATCCCGCGCCATTCGGCTCGTCGACGTCGAGCGTCATCCCCTGTGCAGCATGTCCTCACAGAGGCCGGCAGCGGGTGATCCGGCGCTGGGATCGGACTGGACGCCCGCTTGCGCGGGCGTGACGTGCTGTGCTGCTCGGCCTCCTCGGAGCGGTTGGATGCACGCTCATTGAGCGACTCTCGGCTGTTGTTCTGTGCCGGCGCGCGGTCGAGTATAATCTGATTGTATTTCGACGATCTGTCGCTTTTCGATTCGGTTTTCATTTCGATTTGAAGCTTGGCGCGATTTTGGACGCGAGTATTTGGTGTGAGTGCGCGCCGGCTTAGGCGCCGGCACATACCCAGGGGGCAATTGAAGGCATTTCTGGCTGATAAGGCTACACGCTCCGGTTCGAGCCATATCCCTTCACACCAAATTGCCGCAGCGACCGTCAACGCGCCTTTTTACAACACCATCTATGCCACGCAAAACAAAACGGATACAGTCCGGGGACTCCCAAACAGAACCCACCCAAACCAGCAAAACATCCCAACCGCTCACTTCTTCCGCTTCCGCCGCTGCCTCGAAGGGGCGGGCGAGTGCACACAGCAAGAATCCATCGGCTGCCCAATCATCCTCATCCCGTCGTTCACGCAGCAAAGAACAGACTCTCGTCGCCGCAGAGTCAAAAACAGAGGGGGGAGGAAACTGGTATCGGATCGACTTGCACCTTCATACGCCCGGCTCGGCGGATTATGAACAGGCCGGAGTCAGTTTTCTCGACATTTTGCAGCAGGCCGAGCGGCGCGGACTCGATATCATCGCTTTCACCGATCACAACACGGTCAACGGTTATCGCCAGATGATGCGCGAGATTGCCGACCTGGAATTGTTGGAGCGGCTCCAGCGCATCCAGCCGGACGAACTCGGCCGGCTGCTTGAGTACCGCCGCTTGTTAAAAAAGATATTGGTGCTGCCGGGTTTCGAGTTCACCAGCACGTTCGGCTTTCACATTTTGGGCATCTTTCCGCCCGATAAACCGCTGCGCGACATCGAATACCTGCTGTACGAGATGCACGTGCCAGGGCATGTGCTGGACAAAGGCTTGACGGAAGCCGGCGCCACAAGCGATGTACTCACGGCCTACCGCCTGATCGATGAAGCCGGCGGCATCGCGATTGCAGCGCACGCCAACTCTTCTAGCGGGGTGCTGATGCGCGGCGTGAACATCGGTGGCCAGACGCGCATCGCTTTCACCCAAGATAGTCATTTGCTCGCCGTAGAGTTGACCGATCTGAATAAGGGCCGGCGCTCGATGGCGCACTGGTTGAGTGGCGCCAAGACCGAGTATCCGCGCCGGATGCACCTGATCCAGGGCAGCGACGCACATCGCTTGACTGCTCTACCTGGTGATCACCATCGGCTGGGAGTGGGTGATCGAACCTCCGAAGTGTTATTGCCCGAGCGCAGCTTCGCAGCATTGCGAGCGTTGTTTCTGAGCCAAGACTTCCATCGCGTTCGGCAATCCCGCGCGCCGCTGAATGTGAATGTCGATCCACTCAAAGATATTCGGGCGCAGAACGCCGGCCCGACGCTTGCCTTCCACTCCGCGTTGCCTCGGCGCAGCGCGAACCGCTTCGAAGAAATCATCCGCGACGCCGCTGCAATGGCGAACGGGACAGGCGGCGTGATTGTGATCGGCTGCGAAGCCGGGGTGGATAAGAAACCCAAAGGCGTTCCCGCAGCCGAAGAAACGGCGCGCAAGTTGAGCGCTGCCTTCCACGAGCGTGTGCAGCCAGAACTGAAGCCCACAATTGTTGTGCAGACGTTGGATGAGGCGCAGGTTATCCAAATCACCGTGCCACAAACTGGCCAAGCGCCCTACGCTGTTGATCAGCATCAGTTCTACGTGCGCGACGGCGCGCAGACACGCCCGGCCACACGCGATGAACTGGTTGCCATCACCAAGCGCACACTGGAATCTGCGGCAGCGTCGCATCGCCATCGCGAGCGCACCGGCATGGAGCGCAGCCAACCTCAACCGACTTCTCAACGGGGAGAGTCGCGCCCGGCTCATCAGCCGGCACGCCAGACGCAGCCGCAACCGGCTTCACAACACCGCTCGCACCCGCAGCCCAAGCCGGTTACACCACACACCCAGCCAAAGCAATCGTCCAGCTCTTCCACAAGCCGACACGTAGAACCGCCCTCCACAGATGGCGAGCAGGCGATCGGCGAAGTGAGACGAGAGGCGCCGGCGCAACCGGCGCACCAGCCAACGAGTCCTAGTCCGGTGCAGGAGAGTGCTGCGCCAGCCAACGGAGCGCAGAGCGCCGAGACGCCAGCGGGGCTTCCGATCATCGAGGGAATGCCTAGGTCGGGCGTGCAGATCGCAGCGGTGGAGGAACGCGACGGGATTCGACATTACACCGTGCGCGATCTGCGCAACAACAGTTTGGTGCGCAACGTGACGCTCAAGAGCGCGCGCGATTTGTGGCACTACGCGATCGTGGCCTACAACACCAACGCCTACAACCTGGACGCCATTGCCTGGAAAGACGGCCCGGCCGGCCAGCAACGCGCTGTGCTCAGTCGCGCTTTTCGCGCCGGCAAGATGCGCTATGACCTAGCGCTGAAAGCCAGCGATGGCGTCAGGTATATCTTTTACGGCGTGGCGGAGGACGGCATGGACGCAGACTGGAAGCGCTTGATCGCCGAAGGCCAAACAGCGACACCGCCGGAGTCTGGATCGCCGTCCGATGAGAATACCGCTTCGAGCTGAGAGGAAGTGCTTTGCTTAGTCGGCAGCCCCACACATAGAGCCGGCACGCATCAACTTCCTGTGAGACGCAGTCGCCGATTTCTTGCCAAATAGGAAGACCATGACTTTGAACAACAAGATCGTCCTCATTGTTGGCGGCGCTGCCGGCATCGGCAAAGCCACCGCTGGAGTGTGCGCCGAGCGTGGCGCAATGGTGATCGTAGGCGACTTCAATGTGACGGAAGGGGCGCGCGTTGCCGAGGACATTTGCGCACGCGGTCAGTCTGCTTCTTTCGTGCCGGTCGATGTCACCGAGGAAGCGTCGGTAAGCCAGATGTTTGATCACATTCGCTCGCAGCATGGCCGACTGGACGCACTGGTGCAATGCGCCGGCGTGCTCAAGGGCGCGTTTGTGCCGGTCGAAGATTTCCCGCTCGACGTTTTTCGACACGTGGTGGAGGTCAATTTGACCGGCAGCTTTTTGTGCGCCAAACACGCCGTGCCGTTAATGAAGAAAAACGGCAAAGGTGTGATCGTGCTCGTGTCGTCAGGGGCAGCGCACAGCGGCAGTTCCTCGGTCGCCTATGGGTCGAGCAAAGGCGGGGTCAGCAGCCTGGGCATCACGCTGGCCAGCAAGCTTGCGCCAGACAACATTCGCGTTAACGTGGTGCATCCCGGCGAAATCCGCACGGCTATGAAATTGTCAGTCATCGCAGCCGAGGCCGAACTGAAAGGCCAATCTGCCGATGCTGCAATTGCCCAGGCCAGCTCCGGTTCGCGGCTGGGCGAACCGGAGGGCATGGGCAAGATATTGGCGTGGTTGGTGAGCGATGACGCCGACTATGTGCGCGGCTTCATCCACACGCGATAGGAACAAGGCCTCGCGCCGGATGACCTTAGCCCGGCTCGAACGGTTTCCAGCACGCGATCTCGCGCACCAGTGCCACAATTTCGTTGACGGCAGCGGTGAATAGCGCCTCACCTTTTTCCGCAGTGGCGAGTTCTGGGTGGCCAAGCGCACCGGTGCGGGTGATGTGCTCAAACGGCTTGGCAAGCGACACGCGGCTGCCTCGGCTGCCGTCCGGGCAGTAAAAGGCCGAGGCGATGTCGAAATTCGCGCCTTGCGCTAAATCGAGGCGCACCAAATCGGGTCGCAGCCGCAGAATCATGCTTGTCTCCAGCTCGCACGCATGGGTGACGTGTTTCTGCGCCAGCAATTCGATGCCGGCGATCTGTTCGGCGGCGACGGTGAACCATGAAGCGAGCACCAACCAGAGGTCGCACTCATCGCGGCGGGCCATTTGCACACGATACAGGGCTGCGCCGCCCGGCCCCACATTTCCACCATGCGAGTTGAGCAGCAGGACACGCCGGAAGCCTGAGCCGATTAGGCTTTCGATCATTTCCACGAGCACTTGGGTGTAGGTTTCATTCGATAGGCTGATTGTGCCTGGGAAGCGCCGGTGATGATCGGAGGCGCCAACCCACAACACGGGCAAAAACAGCGCTTCATCACCCAGAATTGCTTCAGCGCGACGCACGATCTCGGCATTGATCAGAGAGTCGGTCAACAACGGTAAATGATGACCGTGCTGTTCGAGCGAACCGATTGGCAACACAGCCACTTTATGAGCGTGCTCGGACACCTGAGGATGTCTCAATTCTCCGTATTGCATATGCCTCCTTGATTTAAAGAACGGCGAATAGCCAAACCGAACCACGTTGCAAGAATGGCAACTCGTTGTCCACCATCATAGGCGAGAACAGATGGCACACCGGCTATCGTGGCAGACAAGCTGCTTCGGCCACGCCCTATTCCCAACGTCTTTCAGTTGTGGCTTAGCCTGCACATCCGCTCATCGTGATACAGTTCTGAAGTATCCATCGCCTCGGAGGCAGACCGATGAAGATCGCCGCCTTTCCTAAGTGTTACATCGATGAGATTGCAGCCCAACGCACCATGAGCGTCTTTGAATGGATCGAGATGGCACGCGCATTGGACGCCGAAGGGCTGGAAATGTACGATGGGTTCTTCACCAGCTTTGACGATGAGTACATCGACTGGGTCGGTGAAGCGATTCACAACGCCGGTTTTGCGATGCCGATGTTGTGTTGTTCGCCGGACTTTACCAACCCTGATGCGGAGGTGCGGCGGCGCGCGTGGGAGCGTGAACGGGAGTTGATTCGCATCACGCGCCGGCTGGCCGGCCCTCAACACGCCGGCCAACCCCGTCCGGCGTGCCGCGTTCTGAGCGGCCAACGGTTTCCCGAGGTATCGGTCGAGCAAGGCATCGAGTGGGTCGTTGACGCGATCATGCGCTTGCTCCCCGTAGCGCGCGAATATGACGTGGTGTTGGCCATGGAGAACCATTACAAGGATGGGTTCTGGAAATATCCGGAGTTTGCGCAGAAGAAAGAGGTGTTCTTGCGCATCGTCAGCGCCATTCCCGAACGCACTTATTTCGGTGTGCAGTACGATCCGTCCAATGCAATCGTGGCCGGCGATGATCCAATCGACCTGCTGCGCGCCGTAAAAGATCGGGTGGTGACCATGCACGCCAGCGACCGATACCTGGTCGAAGGCACAACATTATTAGAGGAGCTGAAACAGAGCGACGGCACGCTGGGCTACTCGCCCAACTTGCGGCATGGCGTGACCGGAAAGGGGCTGAACGACTACGATGCCATATTTAGCATCCTGCGCGAAGTGGGATTCGCCGGCTGGGTCAGCATCGAAGACGGGATGAACGGGATGGACGAGATGCGCGAGTCGATCGAGTTTCTCAAGCGTATGCGGGAGAAGTACTTCGGGGCAAGCGCGCGTTAAGCGTGTAGCCTGAAAACGGCTTGTTCGTCGTCTGAGGCGCTCGGCGCGTTACTCCTCTAATTTCAACATCGCCATGAACGCTTCTTGTGGGATTTCGACGCTGCCCAACATCTTCATGCGCTTTTTGCCTTCCTTTTGCTTCTCCAGCAACTTGCGCTTGCGAGTCACGTCGCCGCCGTAGCACTTGGCCAACACGTCTTTGCGCAGCGCACTAACAGTGGTGCGGGCGATGATCTTAGAGCCGATGGCAGCTTGAATCGGCACTTCGAACAACTGGCGCGGAATCACTTCTTTCAACTTGCGGGTGAGTGCAATGCCCTTATGCTGGGCTTCGTCGCGATGGGTGATCAGGGCCATTGAGTCCAGCGGATCGCCGTTGATCAGCACATCCATTTTGACCAGATCGCCGGCGCGGTAACCGTCGAAACTGTAATCGAGAGAGGCATAGCCGCGCGTCACACTTTTCAGCCGATCATAAAAGTCAACGATCATCTCGGCGAGCGGGATGCGGTAATTCATCACCACTCGACGTTCATCCAGATATTCCATCCCCAGCGGCTCCCCGCGCCGCTTGGTCACCAACTCCATGATCGGGCCGATGTACTCCTTTGGGGTGAAGATTTGAATCTTCATCCACGGCTCGCGCATCTCCATCAGTCGATCGCCGCCGGGCATGTCCGATGGGCGATCCACCTTGATGACCTCGCCGTTGGACAGCACCGCCTCATACTCCACACTGGGGGCCGTTACAACGATGTCCATGTCGTACTCGCGTTCCAACCGCTCTTTGACGATTTCCATGTGGAACATGCCGAGAAAACCGACGCGGAAACCAAACCCCAGCGCGGTCGAACTTTCCGGGACAAAGGTGAGTGAGGCGTCGTTCAGTTGCAGCTTTTCCAGCGCGTCGCGCAGAGCCGGGTAATCTTCAGTGACGGTGGGGTAGATGCCGGCAAACACCATTGGTTTAGGCGGGTTGTATCCGTGCAACGGCTCGGCCGGCTGAGTGTGGTCAAGCACCGTGTCGCCGACGCGGCACTCTCGCACGCTTTTGAAACCGGTGGCAATGTAGCCAACTTCGCCAGCTTCCAGCGCGCCGGTGACCGTCATGCGCGGGGTGAATGTGCCGATTTCCAACGGCTCAAATATGGCGCCTGTGGCGGCTAAGCGCAATTTGCTCTTCATGGTCACCCGGCCGTTAAACAGTCGAACGTAAGCCACAACACCTTTGTACGAATCGTAGTGCGAATCGAAGATCAACGCTTGCAGCGGAGCGTCAGCATCCCCTGTCGGGGGAGGCACATCCCGGACGATGCGCTCCAGAACATCTTGTATGCCGATTCCTTCCTTGGCGGAGATGCGCAACACATCGCCCGGATCATCGCCGAGCAGATCGGCCACTTCCTTAGCGACTAGGTCCGGCTGCGCATGCGGCAGGTCAATCTTGTTGAGCACCGGAATGATATGCAGATTGGCGTCTAGCGCCAGATACAGATTCGCCAGCGTTTGCGCCTCGACGCCTTGTGATGCATCGACTACCAGCAAAGCTCCTTCGCACGCTGCTAGAGCGCGCGACACCTCGTAACCGAAATCCACGTGGCCAGGCGTGTCAATCAGGTTCATCTCATAGGTCTGGCCGTCGCGAGCCTGATACATCATGCGGACTGCCGAGGCTTTGATCGTCACCCCTTTCTCGCGCTCGATATCCATCGAGTCGAGTAATTGCGCCTGCATCTCACGTGTCGAGACGGTGCCCGTGGCTTCCAGCAGCCGATCGGCCAGAGTAGATTTGCCGTGATCGACATGCGCGATAATGCAAAAGTTGCGAATCCGGTTCATGCCTCGATCTTACAACGGGGCAAGGCCGTTGCGGGAGCTGTCGTCTTCATCGGGTGTGTTCAAGCCGCTGCCCTCGCCGAACAGTGCATCGATTTTGGCTTGTTCACGGCCGGCGTCGTAACCGATGGCGAACATCGTTTTGCACATGGCGCGAATGGTCAACACGAACGACTCGCGTGATTCTTCATGCGCAAAGCGCCATGCATTGTCTTCGGTCATCAGTTGTAGGCGGTTGATGTGCTCAAGCACCTCTTTCGACACAATCTCCTCGAACGGCATATCGCCCAGAATGCTTTCTACCCAGCGGCGAAAATCGGACTGCGTCATGT
Organism: Thermoflexales bacterium; assembly: GCA_025056895.1. Classification (GTDB taxonomy): domain Bacteria; phylum Chloroflexota; class Anaerolineae; order J036; family Brachytrichaceae; genus Roseilinea. Next base: position 2,462 of record JANWVJ010000041.1, on the reverse strand, counting down.
GTCGGTGGCTCCCAGTTTCGATCGTTAATTTAATCTGTGACGCAGCGTATTCTACATTTCCAGTTTTAAGTTCTTGGATTCGAGAGCTAGACTGACGATTGAAATTCGCACGCTGAGTAATGGGCAAGCAGGAGTGATCCATGTTTATCCGCAGCATCCCAGAACTAAGAGAAACCGTTCAAGAAGTGCTGGCACACCAGCCGATCACAGATATCCATACCCACCTGTACTCGCCCAACATGGGCAACTTGCTGCTGTGGGGTGTTGATGAACTATTGACCTATCATTACCTGGTCGCTGAAGTCATGCGCTGGAGCGACATCTCTCCCCATGAGTTCTATTCCTGGCCGAAACAACACCAAGCAGACTACATCTGGCAAGTGCTGTTTCTCAATCACTCACCGCTCAGCGAGGCACAACGCGGCGTGCTGACCACGTTGCAGGGACTAGGCTTTGACCTGGAGGATCGCGACCTGAATAAGTATCGCGCTGCGTTGACCCAATCTACTGCCATAGAACACGTTGAGCGCGTGCTGAGGCTGGCACACATCGATCACATCGTGATGACCAACGATCCATTCGATTCGCTTGAGCGTGCGTTTTGGCAAGCCGGCGGCAAACCCAACCCCCGTTTTCATGCCGCCCTACGCATCGACCCGCTGGTACGGGCATATGGTCAAGCCGTTCCGCAGCTCCGGGCGCTGGGCTACGATGTGGATGACGATGCCGGCGAACGTTCAATCGAAGGTGTGCGCCGATTTCTGCACGATTGGATTGCGCGGATGAATCCACTGTACATGGCTGCCTCACTGCCCCCTACGTTTCGCTTCCCTGATTACACGCCCGAGGCAACCATTCTGCGCCGGTGCGTCCTGCCGGCGTGCCGCGAAGCCGGCATCCCGTTTGCAATGATGATCGGCGCCGAGCGATTGGTTAATCCGGCATTGGGGCCGGCCGGCGACGGCGTGGGATGGGCTGATCTCTCGTCAGTAGCCTATTTGGCGCGCGAGTATCCTGACACCAAGTTTTTGGTCACAGCGCTCTCGCGCGAGAACCAACACGAGTTGATTGTTCTGGCGCGGAAGTTCCGCAACGTGATGGTGTTTGGTTGTTGGTGGTTTCTGAACAATCCGGTCATCATCGACGAGATGACCCGTATGCGTGTCGAGATGTTGGGGCTGAGCTTTATTCCTCAACATTCCGACGCGCGTGTGCTCGACCAGCTCATCTACAAGTGGGCGCACTTCAAGGCCATTCTCAGCGACGTGTTGGTGGATCAATACACGGCGTTGCTACAAGCCGGGTGGCGGCTAGAGCGCGCCGAGATCGAGCGTGATGTGGCAGATTTGCTGTGCAACAACTTTTGGCGCTTTGTGGGAAAGTCTGTTTGATCGGCGGAGGTTGCCGCGAAACACACAACCTATCGCTCTGGCCGTATGAAGGCAAGGCTCAGAGCAAAGATCGAATAGGGGAGAAAAGACATGAACGCGAATAAGGATCATTTGGGATCAACGCCTGCAACACCTATTGACGTACACGAAAAAACCATTCAAGAGTTAAAGGCTGAGTCGGTCAGCATCACAAATGGCGGGGCCGGCGTAGTGAAGGGTGAACAGATTACTGTCACGATTCACAATGGCGGCATCGGCGCCGTGAGCGCTCAAAAGGTCGAAGCCAAAATACAAGACGGCGGGATCGGCGCTGTGGCAGGCTGGGAGGTGACGGCCAACGAAACACGTATTGCGATCGCATTGGCCGGTACCATCAATGGGACAACCAAAATCCTAATCGACGTGCGGGCAGGGTTAGTGGCCGGCCTGGCAATCGGGGTGATGCTGGCCGCGCTCAAGATGCTTGTGCAGGCGCGCAAGTAAACGCCTGGGATTCGATCCTCAGCGGAACACCGCCGGCACATACATCTGATACGGCCAACTCATTGCCGTTGTCGGCGCAACGCGCACACGCATGGCCGCATCACCAAGTAATACATGTGTCTGGGCCATGTGACTCAGAAAATCGGCGTTGCTGATCAGCTCGCGCTGGCCGGCCCGTGTAAGGTCGCCCAAGCGCGCGCTGAACGGTGCGGCGCTCCACAATGCACGATAAAAACCTTGTTGCAAGAATAAATGGCCGTATAGCACGCCCTTGCCACTGCTGGCCCATACCGCTACTGCGCCATTCGGAGAAAAGATCAGCCGTTCTGCCAAAGTTTGCCCGCCGGCGGCAGAGGGCGTCACGTGAAAACGTCCCATATTGCACGCCATGAACAGCACAATCGGCAGTTGGGTGGTGTTGCTCAGGCGATTCGGGTCGGCGCTAGATAACAGGTAGGAGGCAGGAGTATTGTCGAATGGATTGTGGAAGGGGGCTGTACCAGCGAATTGAAGCGGATGACCATGGCCGGCAAACTCAATGATGCCGGCGCCGTCGTTGAACAGCTTGAGCGTGCGCGTATATGCGGA
>JANWVJ010000040.1 GCA_025056895.1 Thermoflexales bacterium | reverse complement strand
TTCTGGCCCATGCCGGCCTGCCCTTCAACTGGTTCGACACTTTGGACGCCGCGTTGCGCAGTCCGCAACTTGAACCGTCACTCGATATCCTGATCGTGGCGCTGGCGCGCGATGACGCCGACACAGCTCGCTCCGTGTTACGTTTTGCGGAAGACGGCGGAGTAGTTGTGTTGCTGGCCAATATTGATTCCTTGGCGCCGATGGTTGGATGTCGTGCCGCCATGCCGGTCAGCGTCGGCTATGCCGAGATGGTGAACGGTGAGCGATTGCGCTTCTTAAGCGCTGTACCGTGGGCTGCGGTGGAAGGGCTAGCTTCGACGGAAGGAATCTTGCGCGCCGGCGCACCCGATGGGCCGGCTGTCGGTGCGGTGATTGTGCGTGTGCCGGTTGGGGTGGGTGTCATACAACGCTGGGCGGTGGATGTGGCAACGACGGTGACGCTTTTGCAACAAGGGCTTGGACCGGTGACCCAAGATGGATTGCCGGCTCCAGATGGCAGCGCCCCGCTCGATGAGGGCATTCTCAAGGCTGATGACGGCTTTTCGCTGGATTGGGTTCATGACCGTGTGGTGACTGACACTGGCCAGCCCTACTTTGCTCACCCTTACGCCGATTTGTGGCGCGAGGTGTTTATCCATCATCTGATCCGCCTAGCATTGTCGCGCAACCAGGTGTTGCCGGTTATCGACTACTGGCCGGCCGGCGTGTCTTGCGTAGCGACCGTCTCCCACGACAGCGACCTAAACACCGACGACTCAGCGGAAACAACGCTGGACATTCTGCGCACAGCCGGCATCCAATCTACTTGGTGCATTATTGAGCCAGGTTACACGCCGTCGATCTATGCGCGCATTCTGTCACCCGGCCACGAGCTAGCTTTTCACTACAACGCTGTTGTCCATGAAGGCAAGCGCTGGGATCAGACAGATTTTCATCGCCAGCTTGCCTGGTTCAAGCGAGCCACCGGTATAGAGCGAGTGGTATCGAATAAAAACCACTACACCCGTTTTGAAGGGTGGGGTGAATTATTTCGCTGGCTGGAAACTGAAGGTGTCCATTTAGATCAGACGCGCGGGCCAAGCAAGCGCGGAAACGTTGGCCTGTTGTTCGGAACGTGCCATCCCTATTTCCCAATCGCTTGGCACGACGAAGCAAATCGGTTATACGATGTAATTGAGTTGGGCTTTCTCACACAGGATATGGAGCTGGGCAACTGGGCTGACAAGAGCGTGATCGGTCCATTCCTTGACCAAACGCAGCGCATGCGCGGCGTCGCGCACTTTTTATTTCATCCGGTCCATTTGCATGCAAAGCCTCCTGTGCGGATGGCGTTTGATCAGGTCGTCGACGAGGCCCGCCGGCGCGGATTTGTGTTTTGGACAGCTCAACAGATCAATGCATGGACGCGGGCGCGCCGTAAGTTGCGTGTCGAGACCATTGATCAAGCGGGGCGAGCAGTTGTATCAGGTGCGGAAAGAGAGACTGCTGACAGAGCCGTAGTGTGGGTGCCAGTAGGCAATGGGCACTTCCCCGATGCCGGCGCAGAACGGCGCTTTGGCGTGTGGTGCCGGCGGATGGACACAGTGATAGCCCCCTAGTCACCAGAGCGTTGGTCTCCTGTGCCAAGGCTTGAAACCCTCTCCGAGGTCGAATGCCGGGCAATCTGTTCGCAAAAACAAACGGAGGCGCTACTGGCAAGCGCCTCCGTTGTGATGGGGTGTCCGATTTGGAGGGGGTCGGCTTTAGAAGTCGCCGCCCATGCCACCGCCGCCAGCGGGCGGGGTATTCTCCTTCTTCTCTGGGATGTCGGTCACCAGCGCCTCGGTGGTCAGGATCATCGCTGCGATCGAGGCCGCATTTTGCAGTGCACCACGCGTCACCTTGACGGGGTCGATGATGCCCTGCTTGATCATATCCACGTACTCGCCGGTGATCACATCGTAGCCGATGTGCTTCTTTTCCTTGATCATGCGGCGCACGGTCTCGATGACCACGCTGCCGTCCTGGCCGGCATTCTCGACGATGCGGCGCATCGGCTCTTCAAGAGCGCGACGCAGAATGTTGACGCCGACTTGCTCGTCGGGGTGTTCCATCTTGACGTCGTTGAGCGCCTTCATGGCTTGGATCAATGCCACACCGCCGCCAGGCACGATGCCTTCCTCAACCGCTGCACGGGTCGCGCTCAGGGCGTCTTCGACGCGGTGCTTCTTCTCTTTCAGCTCGGTCTCGGTTGCGGCGCCGACGCGGATGACTGCCACACCGCCGGCCAACTTAGCCAGTCGCTCTTGCAGCTTCTCTTTGTCGTAGTCGCTGGTGCTCTTCTCGATCTCAACGCGAATCTCTTCGATGCGGCCCTTGATCGCCCTTTCATCGCCGGCGCCCTCGATGATGGTGGTGTCGTCCTTAGTAGACACAACGCGACCGGCGCGGCCCAGATCATCGATGGTCACACCATCCAGCTTGCGGCCGGTTTCTTCGCTGATCACCTGGCCACCGGTGAGGATGGCGATATCTTGCAGCATGGCCTTACGGCGATCGCCGAAGCCAGGAGCCTTGACAGCCAGCACGTTCAGCATCCCACGCAGTTTGTTCAGCACCAGTGTGGCCAGCGCTTCACCGTCTACGTCCTCAGCGATGATCACCAGATCACGCTTGCCGCGCTGCACCAATTTCTCCAAGAGCGGAATGATGTCCTGCGCCGAACTGATCTTCTTGTCGTAGATGAGAATGTAGGGCTCCTGAATCTCGGCTTCCATGCGCTCGGGGCTGGTGACAAAGTAGGGCGAGATATAACCCCGGTCGAACTGCATCCCCTCGACGTACTCGGTCTCGAAGCTGAGCGACTTGCTCTCTTCGACGGTGATCACGCCGTCCTTGCCGACCTTATCCATCACGTCGGCGATCAAGTTGCCGATCTCTGGGTCTTGAGCGCTGATGGTGGCCACTTGCGCAATCTGGTCATGCTTGCTGACCTCGATGGCCATCTCCTTAAGTTGCTTGACGACCGCTTCAACGCCGGCTTCAATGCCGTGCTTGATCAGCATCGGGTTTGCGCCGGCGGCCACGTTCTTTAGACCTTCATGCACAATGATCTGAGCCAGCACGGTGGCTGTTGTGGTGCCGTCGCCGGCGATGTCGTTGGTCTTGGTGGCCGCTTCCTTCAGCAGTTGGGCGCCCATGTTCTCGAAGGGGTCTTCCAGCTCGATTTCCTTCGCCACCGTCACACCGTCGTGCGTGATGGTGGGCGCGCCGTATTTCTTGTCCAAAGCTACGTTGCGGCCCTTGGGGCCAAGTGTTGTGCTGACCGCATTCGCCAAAATATCTACACCGCGCTTCAGGCTGCGGCGAGCCTGCTCGTCAAAGATCAGTTGCTTTGCCATATCTCTCCTTTTTTAAGGTTTGGTCAGATGTACCAGTTTGATCGGATTCTCCAAGCCCGACAGGCTACGGGGGCCGGCGCCGAGCCGAGAACCTCTTGAGGGGTGCTACTCAACGACTGCCAAAACGTCGCTTTCCTTGAGGATGAGCAGCTTCTTTCCGTCGATCTTGACTTCAGTGCCGGCGTACTTGGCGTACAACACGTGATCGCCTACCTTGACTTCCATGGCCACGCGTTCGCCATCTTCATCCAGCCGGCCTGGGCCGGCAGCCAGCACCACACCCTTCTGCGGCTTCTCTTTGGCCGTTTCGGGCAACACCAGCTTGCCGCCGGCGAAAGTTTGTTCCTCTTCTTCAACCGGCTCGACGACCAGACGGTCTGCTAGAGGGCGCAGATTCAGCTTCTTTTCCTCCATAACTTCAGCTTTCTTTGCCATAATGGTTAAATCCTCCGTTTGCTCAGTGGGTTATGTATATAGAACAGCCGGCCAAGCGCCAAAACCTACGCGATTTAGCACTTGCCCGTTTGAGTGCTAACGACCGGCGCGCATGTTAGCACACATTCATCGGGTTTGTCAAGGGGTCTTAGCACTCGATTGCTTGGTTTGCTACTCAGTCGCGGATCATCCCCCACGCCTGCATGATCCGCCAGACGCTGGGCTGTTCGCGGAACCACCGAACAGGAAAGCTGAGTTCCACAATGGCTGAGGAGAAATGCATGCCGGCCTTATCAGGAGGAATCAGGTCATAGCTCCAGGTTGCACTCGCTTGATAGAGCGCTGCCTGGCCGGTGTCGGCCTCAATTTGCCAATATTCCACGACTTGGATACTCGCATATCGTTGGCGCAACGACTCGCGCTCTGGTTCTGGCACGGTGCGATAAATGATGTCGATGCACAGCGCCGGTGGGCCGTGAATCGCGTCGGCGCCGACCATGGCGCGTTGGCTCTTGGACACGAACAGCACGTCTGGCGTCAGGTTCTGTCCGCCCGCTTGCACAACCGCCCCTTTGCCGATCACAGCACCGAGATCATAGGCGTCTACCACTAGGCTCAGCATGCTGACACACCACGCTTGCAGTTTGGCCTGCAAAACGGATACCTGGGGAGAGAGGGCTGCCATCGCTGATTGATGAGGGGTCGGCGAGAGTCGCGATTGATTGACGGCATGCGCGTGGACGCTTACGCAGCCAGGAAATCGATCACGTCGATCATCGTGATGATGCCGGTCACGCGCCGCTCTGCATCGACTAGCACTGCTGCTTTGGCTTTTTGCAGCACATCACTTAGGGTGTTAAGAGGAGTTGTTTCGTCCACTACTGCCGCTTCGCGCACCAATGGGTCAATGGTCGTTTCGTCAAATGACAGATGCGAGTTGTCCAGCATGTAGCTCAAGATGTCACTTTCCATGACGATGCCTAGCAAGTGTCCCTCTTCATCCACTACGGGTTGCTGGGAAATGTCGTACTGTTTCATGCGCTGAATAACAGCCGCCAGGGACTCGCCGAGACGCGCCGTGACCACCGCCCGAGGCTGATGAGCCTGAATAAAATCGGCCACGCTGCCTTGAGACCAGTCGGTATTCAGGAAGCCGTTGTCGCGCATCCAGTTATCGTCGAAGATTTTGCTCAAGTAGCGCGAGCCACTGTCCGGCAGCAAGACCACTGCGGTCTGGCCGGCTTCCATTCCCAGTTGCGGAATGGCTTTCAGTGCGCCGGCCACGGCTGCGCCGCACGATCCGCCGCAGAATAGGCCCTCTTCGCGCACCAGACGACGTGTCATGAGAAAGGACTCGCGGTCGGTGACTTGCACGACGAGGTCGCACACGCTCAGATCAAGCGCACTTGGAACGAAGTCTTCCCCGATGCCCTCCAGCTTGTATGTCTTGAGCACGGGGTTATCGGGCACGCGGCCGTTCTTCCAGGTGTCGTACAACAGCGAGCCGGCGATGTCTACGCCGACAATCTTGATCGCCGGGTTACGTTCTTTTAGGTAGCGTCCAACACCGGTAATCGTGCCGCCGGTGCCCATGCCGCAAATGAAGGTATCGATCCGTCCGCCGGTCTGCTGCCAAATCTCCGGACCGGTGCTGGTGTAATGGGCAGCCGGATTAGCAGGGTTGTGGTACTGGTTCGCCAGAATGGCGTTGGGGGTTTCACGGGCCAGTCGCTCGGCCACTTTGTAGTACGAACGTGGGTCGTCTTTGTCAACGGCCGTCGGTGTGATGACCACTTTTGCGCCGAACGCACGCAACGTGCGAATCTTTTCGTCGGACATTTTGTCCGGCATGACGAAGATGCACTTGTAGCCTTTGTTCGCGGCGGCAATTGCCAACCCGATGCCGGTATTGCCGCTGGTCGCTTCGACAATCGTTCCGCCCGGCTTCAGCCGGCCATTACGTTCGGCGTCTTCAATGATTGCAACACCGATGCGGTCTTTGACCGAGCCGCCCGGGTTGAGAAACTCTAGCTTGGCCAGGACGGTGGGAGCAAGGCCGCGCGCTACTTTGTTCAACCGCACCAGCGGTGTGCATCCGATTGCGCTCAGCACAGAGTCGTGCACGTGCAAATAGTCACTCATCTCAACCACACCTGATTGATTGTCCAACGTCGGCCCATTATTTGGTCAATATTACCAGCCGTCTGTTGCGTGCTCTGCGGTCATCCACCTAACCCCCAGCGCGCGCGCACGCGCTGTTCGAGTGGGGCGAACAGGAGCTGGTCGATGATCACACCGACGATCACGATCATGACCATCACAGCCATGACCTGTGCGGCGTCGTTCAAGTCACGGCCGACTTGTAGCAAATTGCCCAAGCTCAGTGTGTAAAAAAGCAGTTCGCCGGCCATGAGCGAGCGCCATGCGAACGTCCACCCTTGTTTTAGGCCGCTGAGAATGGCCGGCAGCGCTGCCGGCAGCACCACTTCGCTGTACAACGCCAGTCCACGTGCGCCCAACACCCGCGCTGCTCGGACATACTGTGGCGGCGTGTTCTTTACGCCGGCTTCCACGCCCAGCGTGATCGAGAAGAGTGCTCCCATCACCACCACAAAGATAATGGCCCGCTCGCTCAAGCCCATCCACAAGATGGCCAGCGGCAGCCAGCACACGCTTGGCAAGGCTTGTAGACCGAGCACCAACGAACCCAGCGTCTCATTCAGCGCGCGCACGCGCCCGATTAACAGACCCAGTACCAAGCCGATCGCCAGTGAGATGGCATAGCCGACTGCAATGCGCTGTATGCTGACCCACGCAGCGCTGAGATATAGCCCCTTGCCGATGCCGTCCAGCAGCACGCGCGCCACAACCGATGGTGCGGGGAAGAGATATTCCGGCCAAATGCCGGCTCGCGCAACAGCCTCCCATATCAGCAGCAATAAGCCGAAGAAGGCGATGCGTCGCCCTAAAGAAGCCCACCGCTCATGCAATGCAAGTGGCTTGGCTGTCCTGCGCGGTGTCAGGCTGATTGGTTGCATGTGTGTTTCCATGTCTCACCTTTGCCTTTGCTTCATTTGTTTGCCAGGGCATCTGCCGGCAGGAATGCCGGCGCACCGCTTGCCTGGCCGAATGTCTGGTGTCCCTCTGCGCTGCTTTCGCGCAACACAGCCGTGATGCGTCGCGCTTGGTCAACCAACCCGTGATCTTCCAACGATCGCGGACGGGGCAAGTCGATAACGAACTCGGCAATGATTCGCCCCGGCCGTGGTGCAAGCACCAACACGCGATCGCCTAATGCGACGGCCTCGCGCACGTTGTGCGTCACGAACAACACCGTTTTGCGCGTGGTCTGCCACAACCCTTCCAGCTCGCGATGCATCAAGTCACGGGTCATTGCATCCAGCGCGCCGAACGGTTCGTCCATCAGCAGGATGTCTGGATCGATGGCAAGTGCGCGAGCGATGGCAACGCGCTGTCGCATGCCGCCCGATAGCTCGTGTGTGAAACTGCGTTCGAAGCCGCTCAGATGAACGGCGTCGATCCAACGTTGGGCGATGCGCCGGCGTTCGTGTTTGGAGAGGCCGGCTTGACGCAGGCCGAACTCCACGTTGCCCCGTACGTCCAGCCACGGAAATAATGCCCCGTCCTGAAAGATCAGCGCCCGATCGGGGCCTGGGCCGGTCACCGGTTTGCCGTTGGCAATCACTTGGCCGGTTGTAGGCGCCTCCAGGCCGGCGACCAAGTTGAGCAGCGTCGATTTGCCGCAGCCGCTGGGGCCAAGCAAGCACACAAACTCGCCGGCGCGCACATCTAAGTGCACCGGCTGGAGCGCCTCTAGCGTTCCCGTCAGCCCGTTGAACGTCTTGCTCACACCGATCAGCCGTAGGATCGGCTGGGGTATGTCCGATGCGGTCGCGGGCGGGCTTGCGGTCGCAAGCCGGCTTGCGGGTGCAGAAACCATTACGGGTGCAATTGCGCTCATGGTCATTCTCCTCCCTGCTCTGCGACAGGCGGCAGTCCATTCTCTGCCAGCACGTTGTTCAGCAATCTCAAGTCGTAGATGCCTGCCAAATCTGGCTTGACATCCCCCAAAAAGCCCAGCGCGAAAGCATGCTCGGCCGATGCGAACAACGAAGATGAGATCGGGTCCCACGTGATGTCTAGCATCTGCAATGAACGTTTCAGCACTGCTTCTGTCAATCCGCGCGTTGTGAGGCGCTCGATTTCGCTGTTGATGATCGTCCTGGCTTGATCGGGATTCTCGTTGATGAATCGCACAGACTCTACGTGCGCGCGTAAAAATGCCTTGACCAGATCGGGATGCTCATTGAGGAACTTGGAGCTGGCGATCACGTGAGTTGTCACGAACTGGCCGCCCGGCCATAGATCCCGCTCGTCGAGAAATACCTGCCCATTTGCCTCTAGCACCAGACGCGAGGCCCACGGTTCAGGCGTCCAAGCGCCGTCAATACCACCCTGGCGGAACAACGTCAAGATATCGGCGTTCTGGGTAGGAATGATCTGCACGGTGCCGCCGCGCTCCACGGTGTTGAGTCCGTGTTTGAGCAAGTAGTAGCGCAACGCGACATCTTGTGTGTTGCCGAGTTGCGGTGTTGCCAGTTTTTTGCCGTTCAGGTCGGCCGGCGTCTGAATGTTCGCCTGCGGGCGCACGATGAACGAGGCGCCTCCGCTGGCTGCGCCGGCAATGATGCGTAGGGCCTGGCCTTTGCTTTTGACATAGCCATTCACAGCAGGGTTAGGGCCGATGTAGCCGATATCAATTTCGCCGGCAAACAATGCTTCGATCAATGACGGGCCGGCGTTGAAGGTTCTGATGGTCAGTGTAGCAGTGGGGCTGAGCGCCGCTGCAAATGTCCCCCGTGCAGCACCGACAAGGGCGACGGCATGGGTGACATTTGGGAAATAGCCCAGTCGCACAGTACGCGCCGATTGGTTGGTTGATACGGGCCCGCCAGAGCTGCATGCCGTTGCGCCGAGCATCAGGCAGCTGACAAACAGACATCGGGTTAGTAGTGCGTGTTTCATGGCTCCTCTTGCTCAAAGTAGATTAAGTCGATCTGTTTTGTCGGTTTTCGAGCAGCGCAAAGCCGGCCTTGGCCGGACAGATGATGTAGCTCATCGAGAACGGGTGCGGCTGGGCTGCCTCAGCTTACGCGATGCAGTGAGGTGCTGTGCTTGCTGGACACGATGGGTCACATCGGCTAGGGTAGTGTTGTCCAAAATGTCGGCAATCGCGTTGCGCACATCCAACATCGTCAGCCGCAAGCCGCACGTATTTTCATCGGGGCAGACGCAGGGCTGATAGGCCGTCTTGCTCACGCACGGAATGGGCGCCAGCGGGCCGTCCAGCAGACGCACCACCTGTCCTAATGTGATTTGGTCGGGCGGTTTGGCGAGAGCGTAACCACCGCCTGCGCCGGGCTTGCTCCTGAGAATGCCGGCGTTCTTCAACGCCCGCATGATCTGCTCCAGGAACTGCACCGGGATTTTCTGGTGTGCAGCAATCTCTTTGACCGTGGCCGCGCCGCGCGCTGGATCGCGTGAGGCCAGATCGATGAGTGCCTTAATGCCGTACTCGCCGCGCTTGGAAAGCTTCATTGACTGCGTCTAATTCCCGACAAAGTTGATCGACTTTGTCTGGCATTGTGCCGCAGAAGATTCATGCTGTCAAGCTGGGATTCGGTACAGCACAGTGCGAAAAGTCTCGTCCGCAGCCACTGGGGCTTGCCCCAGGCTGCTATACAGAAGGTTGAAGGAAGAACGGACGGGGCTATACGCCGAACGGTGTGCCGTAGCCGGTCAACTGGGGCGCGCCGGCGATGCGCAATGCTTCGAGCAGATAGGCGCGCAGGCGCAACATCTCTGCGGCGCGCCGGTCACGCGGACGCGGCAGATCGACGTGCACGATCTCGCGCACCGTTGCCGGCCGGCCGCTCAGCACTGCCACACGGTCACTGAGGTACAACGCCTCGTCGATATCGTGTGTGACCAGTAGCATCGTGAAACGCCGGCGCTGCCAGACCGACAGCAATAACTCTTGCAAACGCATGCGTGTCAGGGCGTCCACGGCGCTGAATGGCTCGTCCAATAACAGGACACCGGGTTCGGTAGCCAGCGCGCGCGCCAGCGCCACACGCTGCGCCATGCCGCCCGATAGTTGACGCGGCAGAAGATCGGCGCACCCGCTAAGCTGAACTTGCTCCATCAGCTCCTGCGCTAGACCGTCGGCCTGCCGGCGATCCCGCGCATTCAACCCAAACAGAATGTTATTCCGCACAGTCAGCCAGGGCAATAAACGTGGCTCTTGGAACATCAAGCCGACGGCGCGTGTGGGGGCCAGCACTTCCTGCCCATCAATCAGCAAGTGCCCTTCATGATCGCGCTCCAGGCCGGACAACAAGCGCAGCAAGGTGGATTTTCCGCAGCCGCTAGGCCCCAGCAGGCTGACAATCTCTGAAGGTCGAATCTCCAGATTGAGGTCGCGCAAGACCGGCTTGCCGGCTTCGAAGCTCTTGGACACGTGCTCAATACGAATCGTGCTGCTCATGAGTCTTTGTCCTAGCGGCCTTGAAACGTATCCGTCCAGGCCAACGCACGCCGCTCGACGGCGCGCAATAGGCTGTCAGACAGCTTGCCTAACAGCGCCAAGGTCAGAATGGCTACCAACATGATGTCCGGCCGGGCATTGTTCTGTCCGTCGATCAGCATAAACCCCAGGCCGCTGACAGAAGCAATCAGCTCTGCGGCCACCAGAAACAGCCAAGCTTGACCTAGTCCCACCCGTAGACCGGTCAACAAGTAGGGTAGCGCCGCCGGCACGATGATCCTCCGCACCAAGTCGGCTCGGCTCAGCCCAAACACGTAACCCACCTCAACCAGCTTGCGATCGACATTCCGAATCCCGCTGACCAGATTGACATACACCGGAAAGAATGCTCCGATGGCGATCAAAGTGATGCGCGGCGTCTCGCCGATGCCCATCCACAGCAGGAGAAAAGGAACCCAAGCCAACGAGGGCACGTTACGAACGGCTTGCAGGGTTGGATCGAACGCCCGCTCAACCGTTTTGGATAATCCAACGGCCACTGCAACCAACAAAGCCAAGCTTGCGCCGATGATGAACCCGCTGAGCACACGGCCAATGCTGGCCGAAACATGACGTGTTAGGTCGCCACCGGCGGCCAATTCGGCGGCGGTGTGCAGCACTTGGGTGGGTGAGGGCAACTGGTTTGGGCGAAACAGGGGTGCAGCCTCGGTTGTCACAAACCAGGCTGCGATCAGCACAAGCGGCACACTCAAGGCTAGGGCGATCTGCTTGCCGCGCGCCGGCTGCCGGCTGGCCTTTCCAGAGGAGACCGGCGCAGAGCGAACCACCGGGAGATTGGGTTGCATGGACTCTCCTAGACCGATATCGGGCGCCGGCGTCGCGCCAATCATGTCCCGGCGCGACGCCGGCCAAATCTTTCGTCTAGCGTTGCACGGCTTGTTGGGCGAACGTCGGATCGATCAGCGAGGACAAGGCAGCCGACGGATCGGCATTGCCGGCGACCAGCTTCTCGCTGACCAGAATGGGAACTACCGCCTCCAACGCTGTGCGCAGCGCTGGGCCGGGCACGCCCACATCTTTGTCCAGCACGGTGCGTTCAGTGATTTGTCGGCGCGCAATCTCCAGATCGATCTTGGCTTCTTCGGCCAACAATTTGGCCGCTTCCTCGCGGTTCTCCAAAATCCAGCGCCGCGCCCGCTCGTACTGCGCCAGGATACGGGTGAGCAGATCGGGATACTGTTGTGCGAATTCCTCGCGCGCATTGAGCGTGCCGAAGCTGATCAAGTCGATGTTGCGGTAAAGCAAACGCGCGCCATCTTGCAACTCGGCAGCCGCCATGTGCGGATCAAGGCCGGCCCAAGCATCCACGTCCCCTTTCTGCAACGCCAGCCGACCATCGCCATGCTGCAAGTTGACGATCTCGACATCGGACTGGCTCAATCCGGCCTGCTTGAGACTGCGCAATAAGAAGAAGAATGGATCCGTCCCGCGCGTGGCAGCGATCTTCTTGCCCTTCAGATCGGCGATGCTCTGGATGGCTGAAGCGCCGGGCACCACGAGCGCCGTCCATTCGGGTTTGGAGTAGACGTACACTGTTTTCAGGGGCACACCGTTTGTGCGCGCAAGCAGCGCGGCTGCGCCGGCGGTCGAAGCTAAGTCAGCGCTGTTGCTGGAGATGTATTCGTTCGCCTTGTTGCTGCCGGCGCTGAACAACCAGGTGATGCGGATGCCGTCCTTACTGAACTCCTCCTCCAACCAGCCGTATTTCTTCAACACCAGGCTGCTCAGGTTGTACGTGGCGTAGTCGAGGCGAATCTCGGCCGGCTTGTCAGATTTGTTTGCAGTGGGCGCGCCGGCGCAGGCCGGCAACAGCGCTAATGCAACGACCAGGCCGGTTAGCATCAGTCGGCGCTGGATCGATAAGTTGAATAAACGACCGTTCAAGTTGGTTTTCATGGTGGTTCTCCCTGTCCTAATTGTCCTGTTCTAGATTGAGCCAGATTTGATCAGACGATCCTTTGGGTGTTTACACTTGGTTCACGCGGACATGCCCTTGTGTGGGAATTGGCCGCTGCAAAATGTCGAGCACCGGGCAGTGTCGGTTCACCAATTCAATCAGTTGGCTCGTCTTATCAGGCGGAGCATCGGTTTGTAGATCGACTTCGTATTCCACGCGCTCGAATCCGGCCGGCACATCGGCGACGTTGAAAAAGCCGCGCGGATCAAGTTGGCCGGTTACGCGAATCTCCAATCGTTGAATGCGCACACCGAGCAATGCTGCGTAGGTGGCATACACAATCTCCTGGCAAGCGCCCAGAGCAGCCAGAACGACTTCGACCGGATTCGGGCCGCGATCTGTGCCGCCCAGCGAAGCTGGCTCGTCGATCGTCAGCTCAAAATTGCGAATGACAGCTTGTGTTTGATAGCGATCAACCAGACGGGTGTGAACGACAAACTCGGCGCGGCTCTTGTCGCCGGCTTGACGCAGCGCAGATTGAAATGCGGTAATTGTCTCGGCTGCCGGCAAAGCGACAGATGTGTTTTCAGAAACCAGTTGAGCAGACATGTTGAATTGACCTCCGTTCAAATCGCGAGTTGAAACAACACCAAAACCACGTGAATGGCCGGGCAGAAGCGGTTCGTTGGAACGCTTGGTGCGTCTTACGACGCATTGCAAGCCATCGAGAGATGCAACAAGGGGAAGCGGGTAACTTGCTTGCGCGGTGTGCGCCGTGTCCTAGACTAGGCTGCGCAGCAAGCCCCGCATATTACAGGAGCATCGATTCATCCCAGGGCGCACACAGCCTGCGCGAGTCCACATCACTTTTAAGGTCATTGTCTTCTTCACAACCACGATTCACACCTACGACACATCGTCCCAAAGCAAATCGCCCTCTCGTCGAGGAAGACAAGAGGGCGATTAACAGGCAATTGTTAACAGCTCGCTCTCATCTTCCAGTTTACACTGCCGGAATTGGCACCTTGAGATCAGGTTGCCGAGGCTTCATTGGGCCGGTCCCTCCGCCTCTCTGGATAAGAGTGCGCTCGCTCTATTCAGTTGTCGTGATGGCGGCGATATTAGCAACTAGACGGATGTTTGTCAATAGGGCGAGTGATTATTTTTCCATTTACTCGAGTTCCACCGAATAATTCACCTTCCAACCGTCATTGCTCGTGCCTTCGTCGTAGCGAATTTGCAGGTACGCGCCGGCCGTCCAGCAGAACGGCTGATCCCACCAGCGTGTCTCCCAGCTCTTCCAGCCGTCGGCGTTGCAGAAGCCCAGCCCGCCAGCCACCCAGCCTGTGCCCTCGAACTTGCGCACCGTTTGGTTGTTGAACGTCTGCTGCCAGTATTGCAGCGTGATGTCGCCGCGAATGCTGACCAGGCAGATGAAGCTGCCGAAGGCGTAGCCGCGCAGTTTGCCGCCCCAGGCATCGCCCTGGCCGTTGTTGATCGACCAGTACCAGCCGGCCACCTCGGCCCCCACCGTCACCTGCAACAGGCAGTTCACGCCATACACCGGCACCTGTCCGTGCGCGCGCAGGTAGAAGCCGGTGAAGAGTTGATTGCCGCTGCCCGGAATTTCCGACAGCTTGCTCATCAGGTCCTTGAAGTGTGTTTGCAGCACCGGGCTGTTCGGCTTGATCACGCCCACCAGCAAACTGCCGCCCAGCCGGATCTTGCTGCCGCCGGGGTTGGTGTCGGCCACGCCCTCGAACTCGCCGCCGATGTAGTTCACCTCGGCGCCTACGCCCACCACCACCGTCAACAGGTCGATGCGCGGGTTGGCTTTGGAGAGCAGCTCGTAGCCGGTGAAGCCGCCCTCGAACTGCGGCAGGATGGGGTTGATGCGGAACGACACATCCATGCGTTTGATGAAGTCTTCCACCATCGTGCTCTGGATGTTCTTGCCGATCAGGATGAAATCGCCGTGCCGGTTGATCTCCAGGCTGATCCGCTCGGCCAGCAGGCGCGGATGTTTGTCGCCGTCCGGCTGCCAGCGGAACAACAGGCTGAGCTGGAAACGCTCGAACTGCGCCGCCGGCCCGGTTCCTGTCATCTCCACCAGCCCGCGCAGCCGGCGGAAGAACAGGCCCCAGCTATTCATCTGGCCTGTGCTGCCGCCGCCGAACTGTTCCGTGTCGGGCAGGCTGGTAGCCGGCGCATCCTCGTAATCGTTCAGCACGGCCACCGTGTCGAGGTAGGTGCGCGCGGCGTACAGGCTCCATACGTTGTTGAGCAACTGGGTGTAGGTGTTCACGTTCAGCAGCGCCAGCTTGCCGCCCCACGCCGTGAGCGTAGGGGTGGAGGGCGGTGCGCCCAATGGCAGGGCGGTCTGCTCGGCCAGCGCGCGATACAACGCAATGCCGGCCGCCTGACCCAGATACACGCCCAGGCGATCCGGCTCGATCACCACGCCGGTGTCGAGGTTCAGCACCTGCGCCTCGCTGGGCAGCGGCGGGATCACGCCATCTGGCACCAGCTTGTAATTCTCGAAGCCGGCGAACAGGCCGCGCCCGCTGGAGGGATGCTGCGCGTACATCAGCCGGTCATAGTCCCACACCAGCTTGACCACATTCAAGTCCACCCACACCTTCTCGGCGCGCACCGTGTCGCTGAAGCCGACGTAGCTATCCCAGCCCAGCACGAAGAGATTGGGGCGCGGCCGGCCTTCCGGCCCCTTCAGCGGCCCGAAATAGGGCGCGATCAGCGCGCCCTTCAGCTCCACGAAGCCGCGCTGACTCCAGTTGTTCGTGGGCGGTGTAGCCGCGTTGGCCAGCGGTTCCCAGCTCGGCCCGACGCCGCCCGGATAAAAGATGGGGAACACCCACGGGTCCCAGCGCGCGGTGTTGTTCAACTGGAAGCCCTCGATCAGGAACGGGAAGCCGTCGAAGGTGAAATCGGCGCGATCATAGAGCAGCGTGGCCGAGTAGAAGTCGCCGTTGGGGTAGAACGAGAGGTCCACGTTGACGGCTGCCGGCTGCGTCGCGCCCGGCGGGCTGACGTGCGGCAGGCTGATCGCCGTCTGCGCCCACAGCATGGCGTCGTGATACGGACCTTGCTGCGTCCAGCCGGCCGGCTGCGCGCGGAACTCGGCGCTGCGGAAGCGCGCCCCAAGCTGCCAGTAGCGCAGCGTCTTGCCGGCCTGGCCGGGCGGCACCGTGCCGCCGTCGATGCAGCCGGTGTTCTGGTTGAACCACAGATTGACCAGCCGCAGCGTCACACTGGGCGGGAAGGGCAGGCGCAGATCGGCCGTGGCGTTGCGGTCGAACACAAAGTTGTCCAGCCATTCCAGCTCCATGTTGTCGAGGCTGGCGTCGTAGCCGCGTATGGGCATCGGCACCGGCGCGAGGATTTTGGCCTTTTGGCGCTGGCTCACGCCGCCGCGCCGCACATAGGTGTTCAGCGCCGCGTTGAAGGTGGCCGAGGGGCCGCTGCAATTGCTGTAGAAGAGTTGGGTGTTGGCGAGCCGGCGGTTCAGCCCGGCCTCGATCTCAGCCAATTGCGCCAGCCCCACATCGCGCGTGTCGTTCGGTCGCGTGGCCCACATCTCCAGATGCGGCCGCCCGGCGCTGGTCAGGCGTCCCAGGTATAACTCCCATTCGCCGGCAAACAGGCGAAAGCCGTTCTGCAACCACGCCACGTCCTGTGCCGTGTTCCATGTGCCGTAAGCGGCCCCGCCGGCATCCAGCGTCAGGCTCACGAAGGCCCCGTTCAGCACAACCGGCGACGCGGTGGTGATGCCGGTGTGATAGCCGATCGTCGCGCTGCCGCCGCCGAGTTGGCCCGACACGATGCGCGTGCCGCTGATGCCCAGCGCCCCGCCGGCGGCGCTGATCTGGAAACGGAATGGGTAACTGGCCGTCCAGCTCAGCAGGCCGGTGGTGGTGAAGTAACCGCGCAGGCCGCCGGCCTGAACCTGCACCGCCCCGCCGGTGTAGCCGCCGCGCAGGTAGCCCTCGTTGCTATCGGCCAGCGCCGATGCGCGCGGGGTGGGGATGCCGGTGTAGCGATCCAGATAGCGCAAGCAGCTCTCGGTGGCCGCGATGCCGTACTGATCCATCGTCAGCGTGCCCAGCGGCACGACTGAGGCCGGCAGCGTCTCCAGGTTGAACGAGAAGAACGGCGCCGCGCACGATTGCATCGAGGGCGGCAGCGGTGAGGTCATGCTGAACGACAAGTCGCCGCGCAGTTGCACGCTGAGGTACGGCCACCAGTCGCTTTCTGTGCCGGTGTTGCCGGCCAGCCGCAGTGTGTCCGGCATCCGAATCCACACTTCGCCGGTGTTGGCATTCGGCTGGCTGAACCACGGTTTGGCGTTGATCTGGCGCACTTCGTAGTTCAGGCCGCCTGGATATTGCACCGGCGTAGGAATCGGCGTCACGTCAAGCTGGCCGGTGCAGACGTGATTCTGCGCGTCGCCCACCGTCACGGGGTTGGCCGCGCTGCCGAAATTCACCGGCCAGTAAATCACGTTGCCGGGCGGCGTCAGGCGCAGATAGCCAAATCCGAACAGGCCGGTTGGGTTGCTGACGGTCAGCGTGACCGAGACTACCTCGAAGCCCTCGCCAAAGCGCAACGGCTCGCCGGCGCTGAACGGAACGGGCGAACAGGAGGTAGCACTTTGGATTTTGGATTTTAGATTTGCGATTGAGGATTGAGGATTGAGGACCAACGATCATGAGCTGTAATCTGTAATCTCTCGTCCATCAACTGTGTCGGCGCTTCGCCATAGGCGGCGCTGCGTGGGCGCGTGTAGCGGATCGGCTCGCCAGTGCGCGGGTTGAACTCTACCGCCACATACCAGTAGCGATCGTGCTGCGCGGCGGCGTCTTGATACACCGGCCCGCTCATCACGATCGGCGTGAGCTGGATGTAGTCGCTGTCGCGGTACACGCTGCGGAAGATCGCCCAGGCGCGCAGGCGGTCATCCACCGGGTCCCAATGCAGCGACGCGCCCTGGCCGGCCTGCCACGTCAGGCTCACCCAGCCCACTTCGGTGATCGGGCGCTGGCCGTTGACTACCGCCTTAAACGTGCGCGGCGATGACGACGCCGTGACGCCGTTGAAGGGGAAGCCGGACGGCGTCAGCGCGGTGACCGTGTACACATACACGGTCTGCGGATCAATCGTGGTGTCGGTGTAGATGCGCGCGGCCGGGTTGGACACGGTGAACACATCCACGCCGCCGGCTGTGCCGTCGGGGCGCAAAATAGCCTCGCGGCTGATGCGGAAGCCGGTCATCCCGCCGGCCTCGCTCACATCCCACAACAGCCGGGCGCTGTAGCCGTTCACGCCGCCCAACGCTGTGTCAATGCTGGTGATGATCGGCGTCGGTGCGACCGGAGGCCGAACCGGAATCATCCACGGCACGCTGAACGGAGAGGGACTGCTCAGATTGCCGTGCGCGTCGGCAGCGCGCACCTCGCAACTGACGCTCTGCAAGGGGAACGGCGGGCGATATACGCTCTCCAGCTTGAAGTTGTTTACGCTGGTGATTTCGGCCATCAGCAACAGCTCGCCGCCTGGCCTGAAGCGACACGCGATGCGGTAGCGCGTGGTATCGGTGCTGGGCGAGCTGGCGTTGATGCAATACCCGTTCTGCGGCCCGCCAAAGGCGTCGCACGAGTCCACCGTGACGTTGGGCGGACTGGGCGGCGTCAGGTCGTGGATCACCGCCTGCGCCGGCGCGCTGAAACCGCTGCGGTTGCCGTCCTGATCGAACGCCTGCACGCGATACCAGCGCACGCGCTCCAGCGTGGTGTCCGGATCGTTCCACGCGCGCGCCGAAGCCGTGCCAGTGAACACAGCGCGCCAGCACACATTTTCGTCGGCGCAGCCGGCCTGCTGCGTGACCGAGATGCTGAACGAGCGATACACCACAAAGCCGCTCAGGTCGGCGGTGGGCGTGATGTCCCATGACACCACGACGGTCGAGAGCGGGAGGGTGGCCGTGACAGTGGCAGTGACATTGCGCGGTGGCTCCGGCGGGTAGAAGTCGCGCGCGCGCACGGTGAGCGGCGCGCTGAACTGTGCTGAGTCGGACGGCCATTGCCGGATTTGCCCCAGCAGGTCGCGCGGTGCAACACGGTACACCCATTGCCCCACAGCCGGCGCGGCGTCGGCGTAGTAGTAACTCACCTTCTCGTAGGCCAGCGGAGTCGTGATCGGCGGCGTGTCAGAGAGTGGGATGGTGACCGTGAGCGGCTGCACCGGCTTGACGCCGTTGACCTGCGCCAGCGCAGTCGGCGCGGTGATCGGCGCGCGGTAGATGTCGTAGCCGGCGATCCAGGCCCCGTTGATCGAGGCGGTGCTGGTGGGCGGCGCGATATTCCAGCGCAGATAGGCTGTCTGGTGGAAGCGCCGGTTCTGTTGCGCCGTGCCCCAGTCGCCGTCTTTGGGGCGCACATGCGCGCTGCTGTCGCTCAGATCGAGGGCGGTCAGATTAGTTGGCGCGTCGAGTGGCGTCAGTTGGCCGGCCCGCAACGACACACTGCCCAGCGGAGTGGTCTCGCTGCCCAGCACGGCTTCCACGCGGTAGGTGTACACCGTGCCGGGGGTGATGGCGGTGTCAAGATATCCCCAGCCGATCACCAGCGCCACCGGGTAGTAGTCGTTGGCTAGTTGTTGCGCGCCCAGCTTGTTCGCCCGCATGACGCTCAACAGCGAAGGGATATTCGTGATGCCCAGCGCGGCGTAGTCCGAGAGGATGCGCGTGTACAGGTTCGGGTAGCGCGGCTCGGTGGTGTTGAGAATGTTGATTGCCTGCGAGGGGTTCGTCACCGAGATCACGGTGGCAACCAGTGTTTCGGGGGCGCTGCCGGCGCGCCGATACACGCGGAAGGCCGGCTCGCTGGCCGGCGACCAGAACCAGCGGATCAGCGTGCGGTCGGTCGCGGTGGCGTAGCCCAGGCCGTAGCGGTTGATCAGCGGGTAGTTGTTCAATACGCGCGGAAAGAATGCGCGTGGCGTCACCGGCCCATTGCTCGCGGCGTCCGCCGGCCTGTGACTGAGCGCAGGGCCGGCAATCAGGCCGGCCAGCATGGCCAGGACGATGCTCCCCCGCATGAAAACTTGCCATCCCCTTGTCACGAATGCTCGTTTGAACCATTCCATCTCACATCTCCACGTGTAGTCAGTAGTCAGTAGTTGAGTCGCCGGATGAGTCCTCTGCAGCGGGGTTGTCTATCTGCTCATCGATTGGCTGATCGACGCCCGGCGCGTAAGTCGCGATGAACGCGCCGGCCTGCGCCAGCGTGCCAAACCGTCGCGCAACGCGATCGGGCAGGTGAATGATCTCGCCGCGCCAGGCCGAGCCGCTGGCCTCGCGCCAGATGCGCAGCACAAAGGTCTCAAGTTGGACGGGGTGATAACGGCGGGGCATGGTCGGAAGCCAGTATTCAGCAGGCAGGATTTATTGCTTGACACTCAACACTCATCGCTCAGCGCTCAGCGGTTGCCCTTCATCGCTCACTATTCGACTCGGCAGCGCGAATGGCGTCCACCAGCAGGGTGGCAAGCTGTTTCAGGCCGGCCTCGTTCGGCGCGTCGCCGATCGCAACCACCACCGCCACGGTGTCCAACTTCACCCACAACTGGCGTGCATCGGGGCCGTTGTTGAAGTAGGCAGCGTCGCCGATCCCGCTGACCGGTTGATCCTGGTAACGCGGTTGCTGGTCGTACACATTCGGTGTGGTCAGTGCGATATAGGCGAACAGGGCGTTTCCTGCACCGTCCTGGCCGGCGTCATACTGACAGCCGGCGCTGCCGGGGGCGTCGGGATATTGAAACCAGTCCGGCGCGCGGACCAGTTTGCGTCCAAGCACCGCTTCCACCGTCGCCGCTGGCACAGCCGCGCATAGGTGTAGTTCACTGAGCACGGGGGGAATCATCAGCGGCAGCAGGGTTGGCAGGGCCGGCGGTGATGCCGGCCTGCCGCTCGAACATGCGGCCAAGCCGAATACTGCTGCAACCCCTGCCAGCCGACACGCACGGTGAATCCAACTTGTCCAACCCATCCACACCTCCAGATCAACGCCAACTCAGGAACAGGCCCTGCTCCAACGCTGTGGGGGGTAGGATAGGCGGGGGCGCTTACACAAACGCTTACACGTCGTCGCCGCGCCGAATGCGTTCGTACAGGGAG
>JANWVJ010000003.1 GCA_025056895.1 Thermoflexales bacterium | reverse complement strand
AATGAGCGAACGAACGACAGGCATCACGTAAGGCAGCGTGTTCAACCCCCTTGCCATGCGCTCTACAACCGCCGCGCGCAGCCCGGTCACGCGACAGCCTGCCAGCCAGAACAGCTCTGGGCGACGTAACAAAACCTCCCAATCGGCAACTCCTGGCTCGACCAGCAACGTGCCCTCTTTGTAGAGAGTCATCTCGTTTTCGTGAACCTTGTAGAAGACAGCCAGCAAAACAGGCGCCAAACCAGCCGTCACTCCATAAGGCGGTGCAAAGAGGCGGGCATAAAGGTCGGTCAAGGGGCGAGGCTCAGGTAAACCGCCAAAGATGAAATCAGCCATTGCGTCCCAAGCCGGACGAAGACCAAGCGGGTCATCGCCAGGAGGCAGAACAAGCCGCCAAGTCTCTCCTTCCTGCCGATGCAATCCCCCGCGGCGCAGAAGCGCCTCATACATACTGCGTTCGGGCGGAAATTTTTGAATCCCAAGAAGCGGCTGTTCGGCGCGAGTAAGAATCCCTTCAATAAGTAGGCGACGCGCAGCTGCTCCTTGCGAGGTCAATTCACGGCGATTGAGCAATTCATTCCATAAACGAGGAGAAGTCGGATAAAGCGCGTCGCAAATCTCCGAAAGCAAAGGCGAAATCCCGCGCCGGAATTTCGACGAGACATCCTGTCCCCCATAAAACCATTGACAGTCACGCAACGCCGAAACTTGCTGAAGATTGAAAGCCTCATCGAGTTCGGCGCGGATGGATTGCTCGATGGCAGCCAACCGAGTCCGCCATTCACGGCGTGCAACCGGGTCATCGCGTAATTCAGGGGTATTCTCCCGCACCCAATGCAGAGCGCGCAATTCCTGAACCAGTTCTTTCAAACGAATAGCGCGCCCAGCCACGCCTACGACCAGATCGCGGCGCGAAGCCAACGCATCGGTTTGCGCCCAACGTACAAACTGGTCTACCTCGCCCAGAGTCCCTGGCAGACAAAGTACTACCACACCACAGGCGCTTGAAGAAGGGGTCAGCGAGAGAGATTCCCAATTGTAGGAGTCGGCATAACGGACCTCAAAAAAGCGCAGTGTTCCAGTTTGGTAACTATGACGCTGAGCTAAAAGTGGCCGAGGAGGCAGGTAACTCTGCAACACTTCAGCAACGCTAAGCGTGCTCTCCAAGGCAGAGCGGGCAGTCTGTAGGCGTTCCTCAATGTCCACATCGCTGCCCTGCCAAACAGCATAGGTTTCATTGAAGCGTCGGTAGACAATCAGCGAGCGTCGCTGGAGTAACTTCAAGGTAGCGCGCAGGTCGGCCTCTTCATAAGCCGGTGTCAGGGCGCTCAAGACCATATTTTCTTTCGCCTGGAGCGGGCTGATTTCCCCTAGCCAGTTTAGCAGCCCAATTGTCTTCAATAGGTCTTGCTCGATTTTCGTTAAGGAGGGGGCGTTTTCCAGCCGTTCGAGCGTCTCGGTCAGAGGGCGCGCCCGTCCCGAGGCATAAATCCGACTTTGATAGTTGGCTGCCAGGTAATCAAAGACATCAGGCAAGCACAACAGCTCGCCTAGCGTATGGGTAGCCGAGAATTCTTGAAAACCAAATGGTTCCTGAGATGAGAGATAAGCAAAGATAGAACGCTCGTTTTGCGCTAGACGGCGAAAGATATAAGGTAGAGAGACAAAAACGCTTGGATGGAGCGGATAGACACGGCGGCAGAGAAATGCAAATTCCTCGGCGCTCATCGTCCTTGGGCGCCACTCATGAAGGGCGACATCTGATACAAATTCAGGCAAATGAGCCGTCTCGACAAATGCATTTGCCAGCAAGCGCATTTGCTGAACTGCCGGTTCCTGGAAGGGAATGTCCTCGAAGCGTCCCTGCACTTTGGCCCATTCGCGCTGGGTTGTCCGGTCAAGCAGAGCAGCGTAGCCATCGAAGGCTTGATGCAGAATGCCGATGAATACTAGCGGATAGGTATGGCTATGAGCGGCGAATTCTGCCAGTTCCTGCAGCAGGTATACATCGCTCTCCTGTGGATGGGATGCGGCGTGTTCCAGCGCCTTGCCCATTTCGTCGAAAAGAATGAGCACTCCATTCGTGCCAGGCTTGAGACTGTTCGCCACTTCAAGAAACGTTTGTAGCCACTTCATAAAGGCGCGGCTATCCTCCCGCCGGACTTTCTCCAAATCTTCCTGTAAGTCGGCAGGATGCTCTTCTGCCTCGAACAAGCGCTGGAAACCGCGCACCAGGCATTCCTGTAGCGGAGCGCGAGAGCCGGTCACAGCGATCGTTTGCAATCCGCCGCGCTCTCCAAGCGCTCCCTGTAAACGTTCAGCTAAAGAAGGGGCAGCCTCTACAACGATATCCCAAGCCACTGTATGACCGGGGCGGCGTCTATCAAGCAGATGAGCCAGAAACAACCCAAAGAACGATTTACCTGAACCGTAAGGGCCGGTCAACGTCCACGCTCTCGCATGGTTAGTCAAGCCGTCAGCAATCCGTTCGAGTGCAGCCAGCGCCTGCGCAGTGAGAATATACCCGCTCAATAAATCACCTTTAAGCAGGTCATCTTCCAAGCGCACGGCCCGCAAACAGTTCGTGCGAATCTGAAGTATCTCGCTCAACAAGGAATTAGGCATAATATGCTCTCAGCAATTCCCATCCCAATTCTGCTGAGGCGTCATATAAGTAAACTTGCCGCAGACCAGCAGTTTCTTGCAAGCTCAAAGCTCCTTTGGTAAGTGTTTCAAGGTCTTCTAAATGCCCCATAACATTGCTCTCATCCAGTTTGAAAATCTGTCCAGGACTACCCGGAGAGTACACACATTCATCCAACGTGATCGTGCGCTGGCGAGTTGTTTTTTGGGCCAAAAACTCTAGCAACGCATACCCAAAAACTGCAGACGGCAAGGAAGGCTTTGCGCCAATATCAAAGCGATATACACTATCGGCCTGCGAGAAGCGTATCAGACTCAAATCAACCAACGGGCAGCTCAGGCTTTCTTCACCGTCCCCCTTGTGGCTTTGTGCCGGTACATACGTGTGAATGAACACATCGAATTCGCGTTCAACCATTCCCTCGGTGGTTTCTATGCCTCGTTGGGCCAATTGAGTTTTGAGAAATTCAATTAAGGTTGGTTTACGAAACTCAACATCGTAATAGCGTGAAAAGGCCAGATACCATACCAATCCGCGTTCCTGATTGCTGGCAAGTTGCCAGTGCAACAGCCAGAGTGAGCCAATATCCTCCAGATAGGGGTCCCAACCATCCTCGGCCAGCAACGCTTTTCCCAGTCTAGAAGAAGCCAGACTGCGACGAGTCTCTGCCGATGGGCAAAAAAGGCCCAAGGTTAGTCCCCAGTACCGTATAGAAGTCGCCATGTTCTTTCCAACCCCCAGGGTAACGAACGCATCTTCTCGGCCGAAAACCAGAGGGTCTTCGGTGACAGCATCTAGCCCCTTCTTTAGCCAGCTATGGCGAAAAGTGAATTTTTCATGCCCGCCAAAAGGCAGGCGAGTGAGTAATGTGGTTGAGGCCAAAGACGTTTCGCTCCAGTTTATCTGCTTTCTTTGTCTTCTGGTAATTATCTACCCGCCTTCATCCCCAGTCTCCAAAAAGACTATCCACTCTCCGCAACTGTACCGCGAAACAGCCAGGTTGCAACGATGTCTATCAAGCGATGCCATCCTCGCCAAATCTTCTTGATCCCTGGCACGTCATTCCGCTGTGTCTTGGATGAACTGCACCCAGGAATAAGTCTTTGCCCATACTAGAGTGCTGTCCCGATGAGCAGCGCAGATAGCTGTCTCGTGGACATCTGGTCAGTCCCAAAACCGATCGGGATTCTCCTTCAAAATTTCTTCCAGTTACAGTTTGACCATGCCGCGAGCGCGCGTCATCGGGCTTTTCGGCGGCGCGCTGGAGCGCGTGCGCTGCGGCGGGTTTGGCTTAGGCCTTCTTGCGGATGTTCTCTGCAAGTTTCTTCAACCCTTCCCGGCCATTGGATGAGATTTTCTTGCCCAGTTCACCGGCGGCGCTTTTGGCGAGTTCAATGCCGCCCTTGAGCGGGTAGGGCAGCAGAGAAGCGAGGGTTTGTGCAAGTTGGGAAGGTGCATGGTCAGGCCTCCTGACGACCTTAGCCATAGCCCCTGGCCGAGATGTTACTGTGAGTAGCCCATTTGCAAAGCCGTGCTGCGTTTTGTTATGATGCTCGACGCAACACGTGCGGATCGGATCAACAAACCCTTGAAGGGATGCACTCATGTCGCACACGAAAACACAACCGGTCTTTCTGCTGGGCTTAGGCGGCGTTGGGCGTGCGCTCGCCCGCCAGATCGTGGCTGCGCGGGCGAGCCATCTCCGCCGGCATGGCCTGCGCCTGGAAGTCGTCGGCGTCGCCGATAGCCGCGGCCTTGTTCATGCTGCGCAGGGATTCACCGACCAGACTCTGCTTGAGCTGATTGAATGGAAGGAGCGCGGGGGTCGGTTTGAGCAGGCCGCTTGGCCGGCCTGGCCATCGAATTGCATTGTGGTGGACACCACTGCTGCCGAATCCAGCGTTCCCCTGTTGCTCAACGTATTGCAGAGCGGCGGCGGTGTGGTGCTTGCCAACAAGCTGCCGCTGGCCGGCGAGCTGAGCTGGTTCGACGCCATCAGTGCGGGCCGCGCCCGCTGGGAGACAACGGTCGGCGCAGCCATGCCGGTCATCCAAACCCTGAACTACTTGCTGGATAGCGGCGATGAGGTAATACGCATCGAAGGGGCGTTGAGCGGCACGCTCGGCTTCATCGCCGCACAGATGGAACGCGGTCTTCCGTTTGGCGAGGCAGTGCGCCAGGCTAAGCAGCGTGGCTACACCGAGCCAGACCCGCGCCAGGACTTGAGCGGCAAAGATGCTGCGCGCAAGGCGCTGATCCTGGCCCGTATGCTGGGCTATCGGTTGAACCTGGACGATGTGCAGATCGAATCACTCTACCCGCCGGAGATGGAACCGTTGACGGTGGGCGATTTTCTGCGCGAGGTGGATGCCCTGAACGAGCCGATGCGCCGGCGCGCCGACGAGCTGACGCGCGATGGGCGCGCCTTGCGCTATGCAGCGGTGATCGAGGCCGGCGTGTGTCGTGTCGGCCTGATCGGGGCCGAGCCGAACAGCAAGTTGGCCCGCGTCGCCGCTTCCGACAGCGTGGTGGTGTTCACCACGCGCCACTATCAAGACAATCCGTTGGCGATCAGCGGGCGCGGTGCCGGCCAGGAGGTCACCGCTTCAGGGGTGTTGGGAGACATCGTCAGTTTGGCGCGCGAAATAAATCAGCCGCGCAGTGCCTTCACGAATTCATAGGCCGCCTGAGCTGGGTCGGGCGCTTCGCCGGCGGCGCGGATTAAGGCGCTGGCGCTGATCACGCCATCGGCAAACTGGCCGATTTCACGCACATGCTCCGGCTTGCTGACGCCAAACCCCACGACGACCGGCTTACCTTGCGCGTTGGCCTTCACCCGCTCGACGTACTCGCGCAAGCCGGCGGCCAACCGGTCGCGCGCGCCGGTCACGCCCGTCACCGATACCACGTAGATGAAGCCGGTGGCGCGCGCAGCGGCCAGCGCGATGCGCGCCTCAGTGCTCGTCGGCGCGGTGAACTGAACCAGCGCCAAGTCACGCGCAGCACAAGCCCGGCCCAGCGTATCACTCTCTTCCGGCGGCAGGTCGGGCACGATAAACCCGTCCGCGCCGGCCTCGCGCCAGGCTTCTACGTAGGCTTCCTCTCCAAAAGCCAGCAATGGATTCAGATAGCCCATGGCGAACAGAGGAATGCTCACCCCCCGCCGGCGCAACGCGCGCGCCAGTTCGATGCACTGACGGACGGTGATCCCATGTTCCAGCGCCGTTTGCGAAGCGTGCTGAATCACCGGTCCATCGGCCAACGGATCGCTGAACGGCACGCCCAGCTCGATCATATCTGCCCCGGCGCGTGCGATGGCTTCGATTACGCGCAACGAGGTTTCGCCGTCGGGATAACCGAGCGTCCAGAACGGCATCAGCGCCGGCCGGTTTTCAGCGCGTGCACGCGCGAATGCGGCTTGAATGGCTGACAGTCCCATGTCTACCTCAAGAGCAATCGCCCAGGTGTCGGTAGCGGCCTTGGAAATACAGCAACGGTAACTGGCCGGGCTTTTGCACGCCGGCGGCCAACACGCGCCCGATAAAGATGGTGTGGTCGCCTGTGTCCAGCGCCTTCTCGACGCGGCAATCAAGAAAAGCCAGCGCATCGTCCAGCACCGGTGCACCGGTTGCCGC
Source organism: Thermoflexales bacterium (assembly GCA_025056895.1). GTDB lineage: Bacteria > Chloroflexota > Anaerolineae > J036 > Brachytrichaceae > Roseilinea. The sequence continues at coordinate 55,554 of JANWVJ010000003.1, read as the reverse complement.
GCTGTGATAACCTACGCCGGCAAAGCGCTCCTCGTTGGGGAAACGGCCGGCAAAGCGATCCGAGATGTGCTGCATCTCCGGCGTGAGAAAGTTGACGCAGAAAATGCCGCTTTGCTCGATCAGCGCATGGGTGAACGCTTTTCGGCTGATCGACACAAACACTTCTGGGGGATCAACGGTCAAGGAAGAGAATGCCGTCGCAGTCAAACCGTGCATCCTGTCCGGCGTGCGGGTGGTGATGATGGTCACCGTGCTGGCCCAGTTGCGCATCACCGCCTTGAAATCGTCTGCTGTCACCATGTTGCGCTCAGTCCTTCAGTTCAGTTGCCAAGTCGCCTGATGATAGCGCAAGCCGGCGCGGTTATACTGGCCGCGTATGAGTCTGTGGCTAGAGCCGAACTCGACGGTGTGGGTGATCGGCCATCGTGGAGCCAGTGCGCACGCGCCGGAGAACACCCTGGCTGCCTTTCGCTTGGCCCGTGAGCAGGGCGCTGATGGCATCGAGTTCGATGTAAAGCGCTGCGCCACCGGCGAAGTGGTGGTGATGCATGACGTGAGCGTGGATCGCACGACGAACGGACGCGGCGCCGTGCACGATCTGTCTCTGGACGAACTGCGTCGCTTGAACGCCGGCAACGGCGAGCGCGTGCCGCTGTTGGATGAAGTGTTCGAGGAGCTGGGCGGGCGCGACCATCCGACGTTTCTGTTTAACGTCGAGGTGACCAACTATCACACGCCCCACGATGGGTTGGAAGCAGCCGTGGTTGACGTGGTGCGCCGCCACAACATTGCCCACCGCGTGCTCTTCTCATCGTTCAATCCGCTAACTGTCCATCGCCTGTCCCGCCTGGCGCCCGACGTGCCGCGCGCAATCTTGTACGCCCCCGATATGCCTCTGTATTTGCGCCGCGTATGGCTGGGGGCGATTGTGGCCCACGAGTTTCGCCATCCCCACTTTTCCACGGTCACGCCACAACTGGTCGAGGCCCTGCGCCGCCGTTTTCTGCGAGTGAATGTGTGGACGGTCAACGAGCCGGACGACATCCGGCGCATGATGGACTGCGGTGTGGCCGGCGTCATCGGCGACTCACCGCGCACCTTGGCGCACGTGCGGGCAGCACGCGCCCTTTGAGTGAAGCTATCTGTGTGGCGGTGTTCCTGCCGGAGACAAATAGACAAGCCGGCGGTTCACGCCAGACAAACAACTTGGCCACAGCACATTTTGCTGGATCAGCGGAGAGGGCGGGATTTGAACCCGCGATGGTTTTTACCCATACACGCTCTCCAGGCGTGCGCACTAGACCAGGCTATGCGACCTCTCCACGGGAGCCTGAATTATAGCGCACGCGCCGCGCTGGGTTGTGTGCGCCTTGACAAACAGCCGATCCTCCATACAATACGCCGCATTCCGCCGGCAAAGAAAAGAGCTGAGCAATCGCCCGACATTTTTGCTCACACGTGAGCTGCTCACACGTGAGCCACGAAGTTGTCGAGCGACAGACGTTTATCTACGGGTCTAGAGGCCCTCGAACCGCAGGTTCGAGGGCCTCGTGCGTTTTCCAGCCGTGCGTCTGATTGCGCTGGCATTAGCCGGCAGGCAAATTCGGAGGTGATCGAAATCGAAGATCGGCTTTGCTTGTGCAACATCGCGTTTGCACGTTGATTCAGGTTCGACAACAGCTTCATTCAGACGAGGTGTCACATGACCAAGAAAATCGAGGCGTTTATTCGTGAAGACGCGCTGGAGGCGGTCAAAGAGGCGCTCCATGCCATCGGCATTGTTGGGATGAACGTTCACGAGGTGCGTGGGCATGGCCGGCAAGGCGGCATCGAGCTGGCCTGGCGTGGCTCATCGTATCGTATGGACATGATTCCCAAGATTCAGCTCAACATTGTTTTGAGCGACCACAACGTGGAAAAGACAGTTGAGACCATCATCCAGGCTGCTCGCACCGGCGAGGAAGGCGATGGCATCATCTTCATCTACCCGGTGGAGGATGTCATTCGCATTCGCACCGGCGAGCGCGGCCGCGACGCACTTTCCTACCCTGATGACATCGATGCGCGTAAGAAAGCTGCCGTAGCCGCTAAGTGAGGTAAGCAGTAGCGACATGGTTGCTGAAACACGTTTCTGCGCTGCCTAGACGCCACGATGCGCCGTCCGTTCGCGCGATCAATCGCCTTAGAACAGGATGTCAGCGAGGAATCGGCAACCGAAAGCAGACGTTTGATTGACAGTGGCACCGGCGACCACGAGGTGAGCATCTGGGCGCTGTCTAGCTGAATCCATATCGAGACCTTAAATTGTTGTGGAGGATGTAACAGATGTTCGCCAGCATGAAATTGTCAACGTTCAAATCGGCGTTCCTGGCGCGAGGCAAACGCGCCGCTTTGCGCGCTGTCGGCGCAACGGCCGGCTTGGCGGTCGTCCTGGCCACCGCTCATCTGGTCGGCGCTCAGGAGCCTGATCCGGCAGCCGAGGCCATACGTGGCGTAAACACGGCCTGGGTGCTGATTACTGCCTTTTTGGTGTTCTTCATGCAGGCCGGGTTTGCGTTTGTGGAGTCCGGTCTGACCCGCGCCAAGAACACTACCAACATTCTGATGAAGAACCTGATGGACTTCGTCATGGCCACGCTGGGCTACTGGGCCATCGGGTTTGGCCTGATGTTCGGACAGTCGAACGGCGGCTTGTTTGGGACGAGCTACTTCTTCATCGGCGCCGACGCAGGCGACTTTCTTGACATGCCGATTCTGGCCTTCTGGTTGTTCCAACTGGTGTTTGCCGGTACAGCGGCCACAATCGTCTCCGGCGCGATGGCCGAACGCACCAAGTTCTCGGCCTACCTGGTTTACAGCTTGATCATTTCCCTACTCATCTATCCCATCTTTGGTCACTGGGTGTGGGGCAGCGGCTGGCTGTGGACGTTGGGGGACAGCACCGGTTTGGTGCCCGGCGGCGGCTTCCGCGACTTCGCCGGCTCGACCGTTGTGCACAGTGTGGGCGGCTGGGCGGCTCTGATGGGCGCAGTGTTGCTCGGGCCGCGCATCGGTCGGTTTGGCAAAGACGGCCGCGCCAACTTCATTCCCGGCCACTCGGTGTCGCTGTTTGTTCTGGGCATCTTCATTCTGTGGTTGGGTTGGTTTGGTTTTAACCCCGGCAGCCAATTGGCGATCGCCGGCGGCAACGCCGATGCGGTAGCGTTGGTGGCTGCAAACACCAACATTGCGGCGGCTGCAGGAGCATTGACCGCGCTGATCACGGCCTGGCTGCGCGGCGGCAAGCCGGACGTGGCAGCTGCCATGAACGGCGTGCTGGCCGGCTTGGTTGCCATCACTGCCCCGTGCGCCTATGTCACCCCGCTTGACGCGGTGATCATCGGCGCGGTGGCAGGGCCGATCGTGGTGTTCGGCAACCTGTTCCTCGAAAAGCTCCAAATCGACGATCCGGTTGGCGCCATCCCCGTCCACCTGATGAACGGTGTATGGGGCACCCTGGCGATCGGTCTGTTCGGCTCAGTGAATGGCGTCACCGGCGTGTTTGCCGGAGGCGGCTTCGGCCAGCTCATCATCCAACTCATCGGTGTTCTGGCGTGCGGCGCTTGGACCGCCGGCACGTCGTTCATCCTCTTCTTCGCCATCAAGAGCACCATCGGCCTGCGCGTCAGCACGCATGAAGAGATGATCGGCCTGGACTTGCTGGAGCATGGCAGCACAGCTTACCCCGGCGACGTCGTCCCTGGCCTGATTATTCGCTCGCAGCCGAAGGGCGGGCAGACCAAGCCGGCAACCGGAACGATGCCTGCCAAATGACGGCCGAGTGGGCGCACTACGTCACACTCAACAACAGGCGGGTGATTGAGATCACCCGCCTGTTTGTTTGGGGATGTGATGTCTGCTAGTGTGCCAACGTTTCTTCGCGCACCCACTCGCAGGTCAGTGTTCTCGGGCGGCGTTCGTCCACCGTCTGAGTTTTGTACGTTGAGCCGTCGTGCGTGCAATATCCGCCGATGGCGCCCTGTTTGTCCATCAGGAGCAAGCGCACCCAGGCGCTGCGCGGGAAGGGCCCACTGTCAGGTGGAGACCAGTGACGAGCGGCGTCACGACAGAGGGGCAGCATATCGCGTAACACAGCCCGGCCGGCTTCGTCGATGGTTTTGCCCATCTGCATCATCAGCACGGCGCGCGCCGAAGAACTCTGACGGATGGTGACCTCGCCTAACCCCATACACGCCGCTGCGCCATAGCGATCATCGACATACAGGCCGGCGCCTATGATCGGCGAGTCGCCCACCCGTCCTGGATATTTCCATGCAATGCCCGAGGTGGTGACTGCCACAACCATGTGTCCGTGCGCATCGCGCACCATCACGTTCATGGTGTCGCTGCCGGCGCGATGCGCCAAAGCGCGATTTGCAATCTCTATTAGCGAATGATTGCTGTATGGCGACCTGCGCTGCTTCGCCGCGTCGATGTCTTCAATTGTTAGTCCACACTCCCTAATGCGCTTGAGCCACATATCGTGCGCCGATTCGGTCAGCAGCGCTCCGCGCTCGGCGCCGATTTCGTCTCCAAACCGTTCGGCCCCTTCGCCGGCCAACAACACATGCGGCAGGCGCTCCATGACCTGGCGAGCGATGAAAATCGGATGGCGAAAGCCCTTGACGGCTGCCACGGCGCCGGCGCGTAGCGTCGCCCCTTCCATGAACGCTGCGTCTAATTCAACCTCGCCCAGGATATTCGGCAACCCACTGAAGCCGACGGTGTGTTCGTCGATGTCGTCTTCGACGGCGCGGGCAATCTGTTCTGCCACATCGGCAGCGCTTGCTCCTTTCCGTAGCAAGTCAGCGCCGGCCATCACGATGTCGTCTTTTACTTCGCCGTTTACAAGAATGAGAGGAGGATGCATACCCCGCCTATTCTAAGGGTATGCCCGATTGCTGGGATCATCCTCTGCCGATCCTATCGATCGCCCGATCCTGTGGATCGCCCGATCCTTGAACGCCTTGTTAGGCGCTCAGCTTGATTGAGGCATCGGCCGGCAAGGCGAATCCGGCAGCGATTTCAACGGCCTTGATGATGCCGGCGGGAACCGGGCAAGCGGGATGGCTTAGATACTGCTGGGCCATCTGCAAAATCAGCGACCCTTCTCCGCGATGAGAAATCTCTCGCAACGGATCAACCTCCATCTCGCTCAGCGCCGCGCCGAGTTTTTGGCAGCTTTTGCACGCGCTGGTGACGGTGACGTTGATGTGTTCGTTGTCTGTTTGAATCGCTTCCACGACGGTGGTGAAGCCGCATTTGCCGGCAAAGATTTCTGCTTTGGCCATGTTCACTCCTGTGCACATTTTGATGCGCACAGCCCAAATTAGTTGCTCTGCGCTGCGTCCCTTCGCTCACCCCGCCAAGTTCTCACTATGCTAGGATCAGCTTGCACCGGCTGAGCCGGGTGGATTGACCGCGCAAGGAGCGAAAGGAACCTATGAAACTGCGCCAACAGGCTGCCTTGACATTTGACGACGTCCTGCTTGTTCCCAAGCGATCCTCTATTCGTTCGCGACATGCTGTCAGCACACGCACACAGTTCAGCCGCACCATCTCGCTGGCAATTCCGATCGTTTCGTCCAATATGGACACGGTCACCGAGTCGGGGATGGCGCGCGCGATGGCCCGTCTGGGCGGGATCGGCGTCATCCATCGCTTCATGACCATCGAGCGGCAGGCGGCGGAAGTCCGGCGTGTCAAGCGCACTGAGGGGTTTATGGTCGAACGACCGTACAACCTGCCGGCCACTGCTACAGTGGGCGAGGCCCGCGCACGCATGGATGAGCATCACATCGGCGGACTGGTCGTCACTGGCCCACAAGACGAGGTGCTGGGCTTGATCACCAATCGCGACGTGATGTTCGAGCGCGATCCGCATCGGCCCGTCACCGAGGTCATGACCCCGCGTGAGCGACTGGTCGTTGCCGGCGAAGACACAACTCTGGAAGCCGCGCGCGATATTTTGCATCAACATCGCATCGAGAAATTGCCGGTGTTGGACGAGCACGGTCGCCTGCGAGGGTTGATCACCGCTCAAGACATTGCCAAACTGGAACAATGGCCGCACGCCACCAAAGATGAACGCGGCCGTTTGCGGGTCGCAGCAGCGATCGGCGTTCGGCCCTCTGATCTGGATCGCGCAGTAGCCTGCGTGAATGCCGGCGCCGATGCGCTGGTGGTGGATATTGCGCACGGTCACTCGGACAGCGCCTTGGAGATGGTGCGCCTACTCAAAGAACGTTTCCCACAAGTGGATGTGATCGGCGGTAATGTGGCGACTGCGGAAGGTGTGCGCGACATGGTGGAAGCCGGCGCCGATGCCGTCAAAGTGGGTGTGGGCGCCGGCTCGATTTGCATCACGCGCATCGTCACCGGCTTTGGCGTGCCGCAGCTCCAAGCTGTGATGGAGTGCGCCGAGGCCGGACGCGAGTTGGGTGTGCCGATCATTGCCGACGGCGGCATCCGCACGTCCGGCGATATCACCAAAGCGCTCGCTGCCGGCGCCAGCACGGTCATGTTGGGCAGCTTGTTGGCCGGCACGGATGAAGCCCCCGGCGCCAGCGTGGTGCGTAACGGTCAGCGCTACAAAGTGGTGCGCGGCATGGCCTCGTTGACCGCTAACATCGACCGCCAAGAAATTGAACGCGGTCGGGAAGTCGATCCCGATGATTGGGAGCAGGTAGTGCCGGAAGGCGTAGAGGCGATGGTGCCCGCGCGCGGCCCGGTGAAAGACATCGTGTATCAACTGGTTGGAGGACTGCGCTCCGGCTTGAGCTATGCCGGTGCAGCGACCATCCCAGAACTGTGGGACAACGCCGAGTTCATTCCGATCACCGCCGCCGGACGCGCCGAAAGCGGCCCGCACGACGTGGCGACCTGGTGAAGTGCGCGCCGGAGCCGGCGCCGATTTGCGGTATCATTGCGCCCAATGTGTGCGCGACTCGCCCGCCCCAACGTGACCGAAGACAATAACAACACCGACAATGACGATGCCCGTTGAGCGGGGCGTCGCCGGGTCTGTTGCGCACGGCACATCAAACCAGCAGCGTAAAAGACGAAAGCCGCCCCTGCAGGCGGCTTTTTGTTTGGAATCACACACAGGAGCAGGTTTCGCCCTCTCCTGCGGCAACACGAGGAGCAAGGCACAATGTTCAAGACGCATCGATGTGGTGAATTGAGAGCGGAACATGCCGGTCAACGCGTGACCTTGGCCGGCTGGGTGCATCGTCGGCGCGACCACGGCGGCGTGATTTTCATCGACTTGCGCGACCGCTGGGGCATCGCTCAGGTCGTCATCAATCCCGCCCATGTCACCGCCGAGCAGTTCAAGTTAGGCGAGTCGCTGCGCAGCGAGTACGTGATACAAGTGAAGGGCGTCGTACAACGCCGGCCGGCCGGCATGGAAAACCCGCGCATGGCAACCGGTGAAGTCGAAGTGCTGGCCGATGGTTTGGAAATCCTGAACCCGGCCAAAACACCGCCTTTTCTTATCGACAGCGACGCGCGCGACGTGGACGAGAATCTGCGCCTCAAGTATCGCTATCTCGATTTGCGCCGCGAGCGCATGCAGCGTAACCTCGCCATGCGCCATCGCTTCTGCAAGTTTATCCGCGACTATCTAGATGCGCGCGGGTTTTTGGAGATCGAAACGCCGATCTTGTTCAAGACAACACCAGAAGGAGCGCGCGACTATCTGGTGCCCAGCCGTTTATACCCCGGTTCGTTCTATGCCTTGCCACAAAGCCCGCAACAGCTCAAACAGTTGTTGCAAGTCGCCGGCGTCGAGCGCTACTTCCAAATTGCGCGCTGCTTTCGCGATGAAGATCAGCGCGCCGACCGCCAGCCCGAATTCACCCAGCTCGATATGGAGATGAGCTTCGTCGATCGGGACGATGTGCTCGATTTAGTAGAGGGCTTGCTCACCGAATTTGTTGAGCAGCACGTCGGCAAGACGTTGTTGTTCAAACCCTTCAAGCGCCTCTCTTACGCTGAAGTGATTGCCAAGTACGGCAACGACAAGCCCGACTTGCGCTTTGGTCTGGAATTATTCGACGTGACCGAGGCGACGCGCGGATCGGCATTCAACGTGTTTGCCGGCGCGCCGATGGTGAAAGGATTGGCCGCTCCGGGCTGTGCGACCTACACGCGCAAACAAATCGACGAGTTGACCGAATTTGCCAAGAAGGAAGGGGCAAAAGGATTGGTCACGCTGGTTCATGACGAGAGCGGCATCCGCAGCCAGGGTGCGGGCGCCAAGCTAAGCGATGCCGAAAAGGCAGCGATTATTTCTGCCGCCGGCTCCAAGCCGGGCGATCTCCTGATGCTGGTTGCCGACGCTCCCAAGGTGGTCAACGAGGTGCTGAGCGAGCTGCGGCTCGAAATGGGCCGCCGGCTCAAGCTGGCCGATCCTGGCGTGCTGGCATTCGCCTGGATTGTGGACTTTCCTCTATTTGAGTGGAACGAAGAAGAGAATCGTTGGGATCCATCCCATCACATGTTCACTGCCCCCAAAGATGAGTTCATCCCGCTCCTCGAAAGCGACCCGGGCAAGGTGCTGAGCAAGCAATACGACCTGGTGTGTAATGGATATGAAGTGGGCGGCGGCAGCATCCGAATCCATCGTCGCGACATTCAGGAGATCGTCATGCGCTTGATTGGCCTGGAGATGGAGGATGCGCGACGCAAGTTCGGCCATTTGCTCGAAGCGTTTGAATATGGCGCGCCGCCGCACGGCGGGATCGCACCCGGTATCGACCGGCTGACGATGTTATTCTGCGACGAGCCAAATATCCGTGAAGTGATTGCCTTCCCCAAGAACCAGCAAGCCATGGATGTGATGGCCGGCGCGCCGTCGCCGGTGTATGACAAACAGCTCAAAGAGCTGCACATTCGCATCGTGGAATAAGGCCGAGGGGGACTTGCTTTGTTTTGTCTGAACACCAAGCGCGCTTGTACCCAAGCACGCTGGCCTGTTTGGACTACAATCGCGCCGGTAGCGACTTTTGAATCAACTAGGAGCAAATGATGTCTGCGCACGAAGACCTTCGCAAGCTGCTCGCCTCGAAAGAAATCCGCAAACTGGATATTACCGATCTGGAACGCATTGAGCGGTTTCGCCGCGCCGGCTACGGCGGATCAGTATCCGACGCACTGGCTTCGCTGGGCATTCGGAACACCGTGTTCTCCGACCGCTTCAAGCCGCTACGTCAGGGAATGCAGCTTGTCGGGCGCGCCTTGCCGATCAAGTTGCACTCATTGGTCGAGGATCGCTCGCCAGAGTGGCAAGCCGAGCTGGAGCGAGAGTGGGAAGAGAAAGGTGGGCACCCTCAAAAGCGCATGATGCGGGAAGTGGCTTCGCAACCGCCCGGCAGCGTGTTGTGCTTCGACTGCGGCGGTGACATGCAGCCGGCTCATTTCGGCGAGATGAGTTGCCAGTTGGCCTATGCCCATGGCTGCCGAGGCATGTTGCTGGCCGGCAATTGCCGCGACACACAATACGTCCTTAAGATGCCCGATTTCCCCATGTTCACGTTCGGCACGCGCCCAAACGCGTTTGGTGGCTGGATCATCACCGATGTCAATCGTCCGATTTATCTGCCAGGCCATCTCACCCACTACGTCAAAGTCGGGCCGGGCGATTTCATCTTCGGCGACAATGACGGTGTGCAGTTGATTCCTAGGGATGTGGTTGATGAAGTGCTGCTGCGCGTCGAAGCTATCTTTGAGGTCGAGAACGATGAGCGCCGGCAATTAGCTGCCGGCATGCCGATCGACGAAGTGTATCGTGTGTTTGGTGTGTTATAGCATGGGGAATCACATATCGATTCATCACCGAGTTGTCTCGAACAATTTGGGGGCTGATCGATGATCAAAATAGCTGAAGTTCTTCCCGCCACGCCGACACCGCTATGGCGGATGGTCAAACAAGCTGGCGTCAACTACGTCGTCGCACCGATGGGCATCGCCCACGGCTCAGAGCGACCATGGGATTACTTGCCGTTGTTGCGCATGAAGCGGGCGTTTGAGGACCACGGCTTCAAAGTCGCCGTCATCGAAAGCCGGCCTCCGCTGGAGAGAGCCAAACGTGGGTTGCCGGGGCGCGACGAAGAAATCGACGCGGTATGCACCCTGATCGAGAACATGGGCAAGTTGGGTATACCGGTGTGGTGTTACGAGTGGATGTCCACGTTCAACTGGATGCGCACATCGACTGCTCAGCTTGGGCGAGGCGGCGCGCTGGTGACGGCCTACGACCATAGCATGTTGCAAGATGCTCCGCTCACCGAAGCCGGCGTGGTCACCGAAGAACAGTTGTGGGAGAGCCTCGATTACTTTCTCAAGCGTGTGATCCCAGTAGCTGAAAAGGCCGGCGTCAAACTCGCTATGCATCCCGACGACCCGCCGCTGTCTCCGATTCGCGGCGTGGGGCGCATCATGCGCAGCGTGGAGAACTTCCAACGCTTGCTCGACATGGCGCCTAGTCCGGTTAATGGAATCGCGCTGTGCCAGGGCAATTTCACGTTGATGACCGACGATCTACCCAGCGTGATCCGCCACTTTGGCCGGCAGGGCAAAATCTTCTTCGCCCATTTTCGCGATGTGCGCGGCACGCCGGAAAAGTTCGAGGAGACGTTCCACGACGAAGGCAAGACCGACATGTTGGCCTGTATGCAGGCCTATAAAGATGTCGGCTTTGAGGGGGTGCTGCGCCCAGATCACGTGCCGACCATGGAAGGGGACAGCAACGACAATCCTGCCTACTCCAGCATTGGCCGGCTGTTCGCCATCGGCTACATCAAAGGTTTGCGCGAGGCCGTGTACGGCAAGCACCCTGAAGACTAACTTACCGGTTACGGGCGGCGGCGGGTCTCACGTCGTCGCCCGTGATTCGTGCACCAATCATTCTCCGCTGTGATCCCCATGCGCTTCGTTATCACCGGCTCTAGAGGACTGCTCGGACGCTACGTGACAGATTACATCCGGCGCCAGAGCCACGACCTGTTGGAAGTGGACATCGTCGGACGGGGCGATCCCGACCGAAATTATCGGGTAGCCGATTTGACCGATTTGGGCCAGACCTACGACGTGGTGTGCGGCGCGGAGGCGGTCATTCATCTGGCTGCTATTCCAGACCAACGCATGGCGCCTGCCGTCAAGACGTTTATCGACAACTTAAGCATGACCTACAACGTCCTCTTCGCGGCAGCGCAACTGGGCGTGAAGCGCGTGGTGATTGCATCGAGCATCCAAGTGTTGCAGACCTCGTTCAACGAGCGACCTATCCGCTATCTATACCTGCCGGCGGATGAGGAGCATCCGATCGATCCGCAGAACGAATACGCCTTGTCAAAGGCAGCCGGCGAACTGGCGGCCGATCTGTTTGCGCGGTGTCGAGGGCTAACAGTAGTGAGTTTGCGCTTCCCCTGGATTGTGCCGCCCGATGAGCCAACCCGATCGGCGCGGCTCAAGATAGATTGGAACGATACGCACAGCAGTCTCGTGGTTCAATACGTCGATGCCCGCGACGCTGCGCGGGCGTGTTTCCTAGCGGCGACGACAGCTTTGCCGCCCAATTCTCATCACGTACTCTACATCGCTGCGCCCGATACGTGTGTGGATACGCCGTCCTCGGAAATTGCCCGCAGGCTGTATCCAGAGGCAGAGGTGCGGCCTGAGTTGCGCGGCTTTGCGTCGTTTGTCAGCAGCCGGCGCGCCGCCCAGGTGTTGGGCTTCGTGGCCGAATTTGGCTGGCAAGCAGGTCGGCCGTTCACCTCTGAAGGCGCTGCGGGTGCAGGTTGAGTCGGCTTAAGAGGGTTGCACGTGCCGCAACGCCTTCTGCGCCGACTTCTTTTGCTGTGAGCGTGCTGTTGACTGAGGCCGCGTTCGCGCCGGTTTTGACCCACTGGGCAAGGGGCCGGCCAGTGCTGCGTCCAGCACATCTTCCATCGTGGCCGCCAGCACCAGGTTTAAATCGCGTTGAACCTTCTTTGGGATTTCCGCCAGGTCTTTGGCATTTTTCTTGGGCAGAATGAACGTGTGCACGCCGGCGCGATGAGCGGCCATGATCTTCTCCTTCAACCCGCCGATCGGCAGCACACGGCCGCGCAGCGTAATTTCGCCGGTCATCGCTGCATCACGTCGCACGGGCACTTTGGTCAGCGCAGAGACAAGCGCCGTAGCGATCGTGATGCCGGCCGAGGGTCCGTCTTTGGGCACAGCGCCTTCGGCTACATGGATATGGATATCCATCTTGTCGAATCGATTGGCCTTCAAGCCCAGTCGCCGTGCAATGCTGCGCGCATAGCTGAGCGCGGCCTGCGCCGACTCCTGCATCACATCGCCGAGCTGGCCGGTTAAGGTCAAATTGCCTTTGCCTTCCATCAGCACCACTTCAATCGGCATCAAGTCGCCGCCGGCATCTGTCCATGCCACACCATTCGCAACTCCGACTTGATCCTGTTCGTCCAACATCCCGAAGTCGAACTGCGGCGGGCCGAGGTATTTGTACAACTGGGCGGCGGTAATCCGATGGGGGTAGGAGCGTCCTTCGGCCAGACGGCGCGCCACCTTGCGACAAATTGTGCCGATTTCCCGCTCCAGGTTGCGGACGCCGGCTTCGTAGGTGTACTCCCGAATCACCTGCTTGATGGCCTCGTCGGTCAACGTGAGCTTAGCTTCGCGCAGACCGTTTTCGCCGATCTGACGCGGGATCAGAAATCGCTTTGCAATTTCGAGCTTCTCTTCCTCCAGATAGCCTGGGAACTCAATTACCTCCATGCGGTCGCGTAGCGGCGCCGGCACAGGGTCGAGCCAGTTCGCTGTGGTGATCCACAACACTTTGCTCAGGTCGTAGGGCACATCCAGGTAATGATCCTCGAACTCGGAGTTTTGCTCCGGATCAAGTACCTCTAACAAAGCAGCGGCCGGGTCGCCGCGAAAGTCCTCCCCCATCTTGTCGATCTCGTCCAGCACGAACAGGGGGTTGATCACGCCGGCTCGGCGCATCGTTTGCATGATCCGTCCCGGCAGCGCTCCGATGTAAGTGCGGCGATGGCCGCGAATCTCTGCTTCGTCGTGGATGCCGCCGACCGACATGCGGACAAATTTGCGTCCTAGCGAATCGGCAATGCTGCGCGCTAGCGAGGTCTTGCCGGTACCGGGCGGACCTACAAAGCAAATAATCGGGCTGTGCATCTGGCCGCCGCTCAGCTTGCGCACCGAGATGTATTCCAGCACTCGTTCTTTCACTTTGCTCAAGCCGTAATGTCGTTCGTTGAGCACCCGCTCGGCATGCTTCACATCGAGGTTGTCGTCGGTTTGTTCGCGCCAGGGGAGATTGAGCAGCCATTCGACGTAAGTGCGCGTCAGGGTGGCCTCGGGCGACAGAGGGTCCATTCTGGCCAACCGATCAATCTCATGCTGGGCTTTGCTGCGTGCGGCTTCGGACATCTCTTTCTGGCTCAGGCGCTCGCGCAACGCCTGAACGTCTGGGTTGCCGGCCTCGCTTTCGCCCAGCTCGCTTTGGATCGCCTTCATCTGCTCGCGCAAGAACATCTCGCGTTGGCTTTTGTCCACTTCGTTCTGCACTTGCAGCGCGATGCGGTCTTCAAGCTCCAGCACATCCAGTTCTTTGGCCAACAACACGCCCAGTTTTTGTAGTCGATTGATCGGCTCGACGGTCTCCAGGATGGTTTGGCGCTGAGCGATGTCGAGCGGAATGGTGTAGGCGATGAGGTCCGCCAGCCAGCCCGGCTCACTGATGTTGAGGGCGTACACATACGCTTCCTCCGGCAGGTTCTGGTTCAGGCGGACGACCTTCTCGAACAGCGCCAGCACGGCGCGCATCAACGCCTCGGTAGCCGGCGTGCGGGTGTTACTCTCGGGAATCGGTTGCACGCGCGCCACCATGAACGGGGTGGCTTGCAGCCATTCCATGATGCGCACGCGCGCCCGGCCGCGCACCAACAACGTTGTGACGCCATCCGGCATGCGCAACGCGCGGCCCATGTCCACCACTGTGCCGATCTCACACATATCGGACGGTTTAGGCTCCGGCACATCGGGATTGCGTTGGGCCACCGTGACGACGATGTTTGTGGCAGTCGCCACTTCCATGGCACGTAATGATCGTTCGCGCCCAACCGTTAGCGGCGTCACAATGCGCGGAAAGACCACTGTATCGCGCAAAGGCAGGACCGGCGACTCGAAAATCTCAGGCAACTCTCTGCCGCGAGCGTCATTCTCTGCGCCGAAGCCCGGCAGCCCATCCCCCAGGCTGGCTGCCATCAGCCAGTTGCGTATGTCTGGCGTCATGTAGTCTTGATTTGCTGCCATGGTTTGTCCGACCGTATGTCAGGCAGATCAGGTGCGATTGAGCACAGACGGATCGACATCGATGCCGGCGCCGGTTCCGCCAATGCCCCACGCAGCGCGTGCCTCACCCACCAGTGCAATGCTGCCGGTGATGCACACCGCTTCGGCGGTGTTGGCGACAGCGTTCATAGCCTCTTTGACAGTTGGGAAGGCCGTCGTCTTGAGATTGCGCGCTCGGGCGATGTCCAGAAGCTGCTCGACCGGCATGGCGCGCGAGTTGCCGGGCTGGGTCATGATCCAGCGCACAGCGCGCCCTGCCAACGCCTTGAGCATCCCCTCAGCGTCTTTGTCTTGATAGCATCCGAAGATAAACGTCCAGCGCCGGCCCGGAAACACCTCGGCTAGCGTCATGGCCAGCTTGTTGACGCTGTCCACATTGTGCGCGCCGTCCAAGATCAGAGGTGGATGAGCGCGCAGAATTTCAAACCGGCCCGGCCAGAACGTCGCGCGCAGGCCATCACGGATGGCGCGCGCCGAGATGTCTATGCTGCCGCTGTTGCGCAATACATCCAGCGCCGCAATGGCGGTGGTGGCGTTTTCGCACTGATGCTTGCCGAGCAGTGTCGTTTCATACCAGCCTTCCAAATCGTTCACGTAAGGCCGTTCGTTGCTGCGCACACGCGCCACCTGCTTGACCTCGAACGTTTGCTTTTCCAGTGTGGTCAGGCCGGGTGTCCAGCGCCAATGCCGTCCCAACATAGCCAGGGGTGCATTGCGTTCGTGCGCCGTGCGCTCAATGACGGCCATTGCCTCTGTCGCCTGCTGCTGGCTGACGACCGGTACGCCGGGCTTGATGATGCCGGCCTTCTCGGCGGCAATCTCGGCCAGTGTATTGCCCAACCAGCGCGTGTGATCCAAGCTGATGGAGGTAATCACACTCACCTGCGGTGTGATCACGTTCGTGGCATCCAACCGTCCACCTAGTCCCACTTCGATCACAGCCCAGTCCACATCCCGCTGGGCAAAGTACAAAAATCCCATCGCCGTCACCGCCTCAAAGGTCGTGATGCCTGGGATGTGTTCCGCAATCGACTGCATGCGCTGGGTTAGGTCGACCACCTCCTCTTGGCTGATTAATGCTCCGTTAACTCGAATGCGCTCGCGGAACGTGGTTAAGTGCGGCGAGGTGAACAGACCGACGCGCAAGCCAAGCTGACGCAGGCAAGCGTCAATCATCGCGGCGGTTGACCCCTTGCCTTTTGTGCCGGCCACGTGGATGGTTTTGTATCGCTCGTGTGGATTGCCCAGCGCAGCCAACACAGCACGCATGCGCTCTAAGTCAAGAGCACGCTGTGTATCCCTTGGCGGGTCGCTCCGCTCGTAATTCGTCAGCGAGTACAGATAAGCGAGGGCGTCGGGGTAGGTCATCGCAGCCATCTTTTCTGGAGCGTAAGTATAGCCAACGTCCTACTCGTATAATCGACTTCACTATGAAAGCCCTTCTCTCGGTGTCTGACAAGACCAATCTGGCAGAATTCGCCGCCGGCTTGGTTGCCCACAATGTGGAATTGATCGCCAGCGGCGGCACCGCGCGCGCCTTGAAGGCTGCTAACCTGCCGGTCAAGACTGTTGAGGAACTCACCCGCTCTCCCGAAGTGTTAGATGGGCGTGTCAAGACGCTGCACCCGGTCATTCATGCCGGCATCCTTGCCCGCGATACCGACGCCGATCGCGCCGACCTGGAGAAGATCGGCGCCGGAATGATTGACCTCGTGGTGGTCAATCTCTACCCGTTTCAGAAAATTGTCGCTCAGAAGTATGTCACCCTGGCCGATGCGATTGAGAATATCGATATCGGCGGCGTGGCGCTGATTCGGGCCGCTGCTAAGAATTATCAGCGCGTCGCCGTCGTGTGCGACCCGTGCGATTACGATTTGGTGCTGCGCGATATTGCCCAACACGGCTTTGTCTCACTTCAGACCCGTGAAGTGTTGGCGCTGAAAGCCTTTTCCCACACCGCTGCCTACGATGCGGCGATACGCGATTACTTGCTGGGCATTCGCTCGTCCAACAACGACAAGTTGTTGGCGTTGACGCTGCACCAAGTTCAAGAGCTGCGGTACGGAGAGAATCCTCATCAGCGCGCGGCGCTCTACAGTTACACGAACGCTTGTGAAGGGCCGCTGGGCGGCAAAGTGTTGCAGGGCAAAGAACTCTCTTACAACAATCTGCTCGACTTGGACGCAGCCTGGCGCGCTGTCGCCCAGTTCAAGGACCAGCCCAGCGTTGTGATTGTCAAGCATCTCAGCCCGTGCGGGATTGCCTCGGCCTCGACGTTGCCGGATGCCTTTCGCGCCGCCTATGCGTGCGACCCTACCTCGGCTTTTGGCGGCGTGATTGCGGCCAATGCGGCGATCGATCTGGAGACGGTAGACGCTTTTGGCGATCTGTTCATCGAGTGCATTGCTGCGCCCGGCTTCACCGATGAGGCGCTGGCCAAGCTGGCCCGCCGCAAGAACTGCCGGCTGCTTGAAATGCCCGATCTGAACATCGAGCCGGAATATGAGTTGCGCAGCGTGTTGCGCGGCGTGCTGCGCCAGCAAGTGGATCGCGGCGATCCAACGCACACGGAATGGCGCACCGTGACCAAAATTGCCCCCACTGCCGAGCACATGCGCGCCCTCACGTTTGCTTGGATCGCTTCCCAACATGTCAAGAGTAACGCCATCGTGTTTGCCAAAGAGACGGATGGCGTATTGGCAACTGTCGGCATCGGCGGGGGACAGCCGAATCGAGTCGATTGTGTGCGCATCGCCGCAGCGCGCGCCGGCAAGCAGGCCAAAGGAGCAGTGATGGCCAGCGACGCCTTCTTCCCCTTTGCCGACAGCGTGCGTGAAGCTGCTGCGGCCGGCATTGTCGCCATCGTTCAGCCGGGCGGTTCCGTGCGCGATCAGGAAGTGATCGCCGCTGCAGATGAAGCCGGTATCGCCATGCTCTTCACCGGCGTGCGCCATTTCAGACATTGATCACGCACTGCAGCGCGATGCCTCTGTTGTTGGCGGCTATCCTTTTCGCACAACTGCAAACCCATGACACTCGGCCCAAGGTGTTTCATGACTACAGGAGATGTCCATGAACCGATGGTTCGCCACGGCGGGGTGAAATGCTGGCGGTGGCGACATTATCGAGTTCACGGGCGCATTTTCACCATAGAGCCATGCATATCCCAGAAGCTTTGACATTCGACGATGTGTTGTTGACCCCCGGCTACACCGAGGTGTTGCCGAGCGAGGTCAGTGTGCGCGCCCGCTTGACCCGCGACATCACCTTAAATATCCCATTGCTCAGTGCAGCGATGGACACGGTCACCGAGTCACGCATGGCGATTGCGCTGGCGCGCGAGGGCGGCCTCGGCGTGATCCATCGCAACATGCCGATTGATCGCCAGGCCGATGAGGTGGATAAAGTCAAGCGCAGCGAGAGCGGGATGATTGTCGATCCGATCACCCTGCCCCCTGAGGCCACGATTGCCGAGGCCGAAGCCATCATGCGTCGCTACCGCATCAGCGGCGTGCCGATCACCCGCGATCACGTCCTGGTGGGCATCCTGACCAACCGAGACATTCGCTTCCTGGAAGCCGAGGATTTCAATCGTCCGGTGAGCGAGTACATGACCAGCGGCGATCTGATCACGGCGCCGGTTGGCACAACGTTAGATGAAGCGAAAGCCATTTTGGCCCGTCATCGCATCGAAAAGCTGCCGCTGGTGGACGCGGCGGGACACCTGAAAGGCTTGATCACCGTCAAAGACATTCAAAAGAAGCGCGAGTATCCGAATGCGGCGTTGGATGCTCGCGGACGGTTGTTGTGCGGGGCGGCCATCGGTGTGGGCGACGCCGCTGTGGAACGCGCGCGCGCGTTGGTCGACGCCGGCGTGGATGTGCTCGTCATCGATACCGCACACGGCCACTCCAAAGGCGTGCTGGAAACCATTCCGCGCGTTAAGGCGCTGGGCAATGTGGCCGTCATCGCCGGCAACGTGGTGACCGCCGAGGCTACGATGGATTTGATTCGCGCCGGCGCAGACGCCGTGAAAGTAGGCGTCGGCGCCGGCAGCATCTGTACCACGCGCGTGATTGCCGGCGCCGGGATGCCCCAGATCAGCGCCATCTTCAACTGCTTCGAGGCCGCTACTCAACACGACGTGCCGTTGGTGGCCGACGGTGGGATGCGCTACAGCGGCGATATCGTCAAAGCGTTGGCAGCCGGCGCCTCTACGGTCATGTTGGGCAGCCTGTTTGCCGGCCTAGATGAATCGCCGGGTGAAGTGGTTCTGTATGAAGGGCGTCGATTTAAGGATTATCGCGGCATGGGATCGTTGGGCGCCATGCAGGGCGCCGGGCGTGACCGTTATGGGTCAGGCCAGGCCGGCGGTAAAACGGTGCCCGAAGGAATTGAGGGTCGTGTGCCGTACAAAGGCAATTTGCATGACTACGTGTACCAAATGGTGGGCGGCCTGCGCAGCGGCATGGGCTACGTCGGCGCGTGCAACCTAGAGGAGCTGCGCCAGAAAGCCCGTTTCGTGCGTGTCTCCCATGCCGGCTTGATCGAGAGTCACCCGCACGATATCATCATCACCAAGGAAGCGCCGAATTACTATTTGCAGGGCAGTTAGCCGGAGTAGATAGCCCCTGTCCGCATGGCGTGTTCCGTATTGCGTATCGCCCGCTCCGCCCTCTGACGACAGACTACTGACGATGGACTACTCTCAACAGGAGCGAATCATGAAAACTTTTGTGACTTTTGGCGAAATCATGCTGCGGCTGTCGCCGCCTCCCTTTTACCGCATCGTGCATACGCGTAGCTTTGATGTGACGTTTGGCGGTGCAGAAGCAAATGTGGCCGTGTCGCTGGCCCAGTTCGGCTTGCCGGTGCAGTTTGTGACGCGCTTGCCGAAAAACGATATCGCCGATCTGTGCGTGAACTCACTACGCGCCCTGGGCGTGGGCACCCAGCACATTGTGCGCGGCGGTGACCGCATCGGCATCTACTATCTGGAGTTTGGCGCAGCGCAGCGCGGCAGCAAAGTCATCTACGACCGCGCCAATTCGGCCATTGCCACCATGAAACCTGGCACAATCGACTGGAAGCATGTGTTTGCCGACGCCGGCTGGTTCCACTGGACCGGTATCACCCCTGCCATCTCTGAAAGTGCTGCCCAGTGCTGTCTCGAGGCTGTTCAGGCGGCCAGAGAGATGGGTCTGACGGTGTCTGCGGATTTAAATTACCGCGCCAATCTGTGGAAGTGGGGCAAGAAAGCCAGCGAAGTCATGCCAGAGTTGGTGGCGCTGTGCGATCTGGCCGTTGGCAACGAGGAAGACGCCGAAATGGTGTTCGGCATCAAGGCTCCAGATGCGGACGTGAAAGCCGGCAAGGTCAGCGCCGATGCGTACATCTATGTGTGTGAGCAACTCAACACGCGCTTCCCCAATCTGAAACAGATTGCCATCACCCTGCGCGGCTCGATCTCGGCCAGCCACAACACCTGGAGTGGGATGTTCTGGGACAACGGTGCCGTGTACACGGCACCGACTTATGATATTGAGCACATCGTTGATCGCGTCGGCGGCGGCGATAGCTTCGTGGGCGGCTTATTGTACGGCCTGCACACCTACCCAGACAAACAACAAGCTCTCAACTTTGCCGTGGCGGCTTCGTGTCTGAAGCACAGCATCATGGGCGATTTCAACATGGTCACCGTCGCCGAAGTGGAGAAGCTGATGAAAGGTGATGCCTCCGGCCGTGTCAGCCGGTGATCGGTAAGCGATTGACCAACGATGTGGGGGGTGAAGGATGAATGCATCCCCCTTCACCTTCTATTCCCAAGGAGTGCACCATGGCCAGATTTGATCGCCTCACGGTATATAACGCCATCCTCAGCGCCGGCCTCGTGCCGTTGTTCTATAGCGGCGACATCGCTGAAGCCAAAGCAGTCGCTGCTGCATGTGTTGAAGGCGGCGCAGCAGTGTTGGAGTTCACCAATCGCGGCGAGAAAGCCCTCAGTGTGTTCACCGAATTGGTCAACACCAATCCGAAGCTGATCTTGGGGGTCGGTTCAGTGCTCGATGCCCCCACAGCCGCGTTGTTCATTGCGCATGGCGCAAACTTTGTGGTTGGGCCGGCCTTTAACCCTGAGATTGCCCGCCTGTGCAATCGGCGCAAGGTCGCTTACTTGCCTGGCTGTGGCACGGTCAGCGAAATCTCGGCTGCTGAAGAAATGGGCGCAGAAATTGTCAAAGTTTTCCCCGGCGAGTCCATTGGTGGGCCGAGCTTCATCAAAGCTGTACTTGGACCAATGCCTTGGTCGCGTCTCATGCCGACTGGCGGTGTTGAAGCGACAGCGGAGAGCATCGGCGCGTGGATCAAGGCTGGGGCTGTGGCAGTTGGCCTAGGCAGCGGTCTGATCCGCAAAGACTGGCTGGCTGCCAAAAACTACGATGCCATTCGCGACAGCGTGAAACAGTGCCTGACCTGGGTAGCCGAAGCGCGCCGATAGACTGAACACGCATTACCCATCACGGCCGACAGGCGCTAGACACCAATTCACCGCTGAACTCGCGCACGGCATACTTGCCGGCGTCCTCGCTCAGGATGTACGAGTAATCGCGCGTCTCACACAATGAACGGCCGGTGCGTGGGTTGGTGTAGCGCCAGTACTCGCGTGATACCACGGTCGCTGTGCCGCTGTTAAGCGCGGCCAGCTCCGGGGGGCGCACATATTGCAGATCAACCTCAATGGGGTCGCCGGCTGCTAGATTAACGCCCAATCGGCGCAGCAGGATACGGTTCGCAAAATCAAGCACGACCTGGTAAGCCGGCGGCCGCCAGTATTCCCGCAGGTCTTCGGCTGTCACGCGGCGTTGGTAAAACTCCAGCAACTGGCGATTGAGGGCCACCACGGTCTGCGCCGCCGCATGGGTTGCGCTGAGCGGCGGCGTCGGTTGTACAGCCGGCTGCGGCGGAGCAAGCGCACTCTCGGTAGAAACTGATTGCACTGTGGCCGGCGCTGTTTGTTCGACAGCAAGCGAAGAGGCGATTGTCGCGGTGGATAAGGCCGGCGCCGTCCCTTCCCTCTCCGAGACAGGGCCAACCGCTCTCGGTTGAATAAGAAAGGTGAGTGCGGCCATGAGCAGCGCCAACACACCCACGATCACGGCAATTCCACGAATGGAGAGGGGAACCCGCGTCTTGTCGGCAGAGCGTGCGTGCTCCCCTGCGAGCGGCGCAGAGGTGGCTGGTGACTGTCGGGCGATATCGGTTGATGTGCTGCTGGTCGCCCCAGCAGGGCGCTGTTCGCGGTTTGAGCCTGCGGTGTCGGCAAGCGAAGGCACTCCCTGAAATGCAGCGGGACGCAGCGCGCGCGCGCGCGCCTCTAGGCTGGGCAGCATGCTGCGTTCCCGCGCTGTTTCAATCAAAGCGCGCGTCTTGCCAAACACACCCAGCCCGCCGAGTTCGTCAAAACTCAGCCCCAATTCTGCGCACAGCGTCCGCAGATCGGCTTCGCTGAATTCAGCGACCATGATCTCACGCAGTTTGCGAACGGTTTCCTCGCTCATGGCGATGCTCTCTGTCCAGCCTGTCAATGCCTGTGTTCGCTGGCGTGACATGCGCCGGCTACGCCCTACAAAGGAATGTTGCCGTGCTTCTTGGGTGGATTCGAATCACGCTTGTTGCGCAGCATCTCCAGTGCGTTGATCAACCGAGGACGAGTTTCGCTTGGTTCGATGATGTCATCGATGTGGCCGTAAGCAGCGGCGACGTATGGGTTGGCAAACTCGTCTTTGTATTGTTGGACGAGTTCGGCCTTGCGGACAGCCGGATCTTCGGCAGCCGCAATCTCCCGCTTGTAGATAATGTTGACTGCGCCAT
Source organism: Thermoflexales bacterium (assembly GCA_025056895.1). Taxonomy (GTDB): domain Bacteria; phylum Chloroflexota; class Anaerolineae; order J036; family Brachytrichaceae; genus Roseilinea. The sequence goes on along the minus strand of JANWVJ010000003.1, from coordinate 33,267 downwards.
CCGGCCCCATGACAGCCAGTTCAGCCGATGGCCAGGCGAACACCAGGTCTCCGCGTGTGGCGCGTGGACTCATCACACAGTATGCCCCGCCATAGGCTTTGCGCGTGATGATGTTGATCTTCGGTACAGTCGCCTCACAATAAGCATAGAGCAGCCTTGCGCCGGCCCGGATAATCCCGCCATGCTCTTGACTGATACCGGGCATAAAACCGGGCACGTCCTCGAAGGTAATGATCGGTATGTTAAAGCAATCACAAAAGCGGACAAAGCGAGCGGCCTTTTCGCTGGCTTTAATGTCCAGCACGCCGGCCAGCACTTGCGGTTGGTTGGCCACAATCCCGACACTGTGGCCGCCCAGGTGTGCAAAGCCAACGATGATATTCGTGGCGTAGTGCTCTTGAATCTCAAAGAACTGCCCGTTATCCACGACACTGCGAATCACCGCTTTCATGTCGTAGGGTTTGTTCGGGTTGTCCGGCACGATGCTGTCCAGCACGGCGTCGGTGCGCAACGGATCGTCTTTGCTCGCTATGAAGGGCGGCTCTTCCATGTTGTTAGACGGCAGATAACTGAGCAACAGTCGCATGAGAAACAAACAGTCGCCTTCGCTGTCGGCGGCTATATGCGCGACCCCGCTTTCTGTGTTGTGCACCATTGCGCCACCTAGCTCTTCGAATGAGACTTCTTCATGCGTGACGGCCCGCACAACGTCCGGCCCGGTGACGAACATGTTGCTGGTATTCTTCACCATGAAGATGAAATCGGTGAGCGCGGGAGAGTAAACTGCGCCGCCGGCGCACGGCCCCATGATTGCGCTGAGCTGTGGCACGACACCGCTGGCCATTGTGTTGCGCAGGAAGATGTCGGCATAGCCCACCAAAGATAACATCCCCTCTTGGATGCGCGCGCCGCCGGAGTCGTTGATGCCGATGATCGGCGCTCCGTTCTTAATTGCCATATCCTGAACTTTGACGATCTTGGCGGCATGTGCTTGGCCCAGACTGCCACCCATCACGGTGAAGTCTTGTGAGTACACATATACCAGCCGGCCATCGATCGTGCCCCAACCCGTAATCACCCCGTCGGTGAATGTGGGCTGGCTAGACCGGCCAACAGCAGCCGGTCGGCTGGTCACAAAAGCGTCGATCTCACGAAATGATCCTTTGTCCAACAACAATTCGATACGCTCGCGCGCAGTGAGCTTGCCTTTCGCATGATGTGCGGCAATTTTCTCTGCGCCGCCGCCGAGTTGGGTTTCTGTGCGCAACGCGCGCAGACGTTCTATTCGCGGGTCAATCGGTTGGTTGGTTGTCATGAATCGTCTATCTCTCGACTGGGTATGATGAATTACAGATTGATCGCAGCGTAGTCGCTGCTTAGTGTGCTGTGTTCGGCGACCCGCCCTGGTGCTCAGGACGATACGCACGCCGTTTTGCGGCAAGCAGGCCGATCGTCAGCCCGATGAACGATGCGATTGTAAGTATCGCACGAAAGCCGAGCGTTTCTGCCGTCTCACTCGAACGTCCAAACGCTAAACGATTAAGCCATAAATGAGCTTGGTACAGTGTCATGATGATCAGGCTAATCGACACCACACGCTGTGGCCGCAACCAGGCCACCAACGCATTTACTGCGAAGAGGATACTCCAAACAATTCCGCTTGCCGCCACATAGTCAGGCGGCAGCGCTGTTGGCAATTCTGCCCATTCCACGACTTGTTGCACAGCCAGCGCCGCGCGCACGGCATTCTCCATGCAAAACCACATCAACACAATCATCAACAAGCGAGGTGCGGGTGGCACGACGTTTTCTTCCTAGCAGGTGTTCAGGTGTGGCGACGCGGCAGGATTGAGTCGGCGATCTGCTCGGCAATAATCGGCGCCCATGCCAGGCCAAAAGCGCCCGCGCTCAGAGCATAGTGCACCTGGCTGGATAGTGTCCCGACCAATGGTGCGCCATCACGGGTGGAGACAGCCGTTGCCGATACCCAGCTTTCGGTTTGAGACAGCATGCCCGGCAGGTGTTGCTCCAGGTAGCTGCGCGCGCGCAGAGCTGGCTCGTTGCTTTGGTCTTCACTCCACCCCCATGCGCCGAGCCGCAGACGCCCCTCGGCAGTTTGTGCAACGCTCACATGCCCGCCCTCTACCAAGATTGCTGTTGTGTCATACGGCGGAATGGGTGGTTGTGGATGAGATCGCCACACTGTGCCGCGCGCGACGTGAATCGAGTCGGCCAGATACGGTGACAACAGACCCGCGTACACGCCACCTGCCAATACCACCGCGCCGGCTCGAACCGTATATCCCAGTGCGAGGGCTAAAATGTGGCTGCGCCTGCGTTCCAAGCGGTACACCTCCACGTTCTGCTTGACAGCTATCTTGTCATGCTCGAGCAGGCGCGTAACAAGCAACAGCGGGTCGATCAGAACGCTGTTGCCCACGTGCAGCCCTCCACTGTAGGCGCGCGGCACAAGAGATGGGTCAACTATCCATTGCGCCTCAATCCCATCTGCGTGCAGGTCGGCAACCATACGGCGCAGCGCTTCTGCGTCGTCTGGCCGGCCGGCCACATGTAACACGCGCATCACTCGCGGCTCGATTCTGTGCCGGCGCGCAATTGTAGTGAGCTGCTCAACGCCGCGCGCCGTTTGCTGCCGATGCGCGCGGCGTGGGTCGGGAGTAGCCAGCCCGATTGAACGACGTGTCGCGCTGCCGCCGATCTCCTGGGCGTCGATCACTGCTACGTCCAGTCCTCTTTCGGCAAGATGAGACGCAATCAGGGCGCCGACAATGCCGGCGCCGATGATCAACACGGCTGCATCGTGATCCACAGAGCCGATGGAGTCTGTCATGGCGGTTTGGCAGATGGGCAGGGTAGCAACCTAGCGTTTAGCCCGCTTGGCGCTGGGTTTTTTTGTCGAGTCGGCAGTCTGCCGCGTAGCGGGCTTCTTTGCGCTTGCCTTCTTTGTAGGCGCCTCTGCCTTCCTCTTAGCGCGCGTGGTGTGAGGTTGCTTCTTGCTGGGTTTCTTCACACGCGAAGCAGTGTTTTGCACACTCGGTGTCTCGGCGCTGCCGGCTGAGCGCAGATATGCCAACACCTCTTCTGCATGACCCTCAGGACTAACCTTGGGCCATACCTTCTCAATTCGTCCGTCTGGATCGACTACAAATGTGCTGCGCTGCACGCCCATATACTTTTTGCCGTACATGCTTTTCTCAACCCAGGCCCCAATGGCCTCGATCAGTTTGTGCTCTGGGTCGGCCAGCAGCGGAAAATTGAGAGCGTATTTGGCGACAAATTTCTGGTGCGCGGCTATGTCGTCGGGACTAACGCCAAACACCGGCGCGCCGATGTCGTTGAACGCAGACAACGCATCTCGGAAGCTACATGCTTCGGTGGTGCAGCCGGGTGTGTCATCCTTTGGATAGAAGTAGAGCACATAGCGTTTCCCTCGCAGATCTGAGGAACGTACCTCACCTCCCTGCGAAGAAGCTAACGCGAACTCTGGAATTGGGTCGCCTGGCTGTAACATGATTCAATACCTCCACCTGAGTATCTTTATCGGCGCACGCCTTGAGCCGACCGGCGTGCGTGTTTATCTAACCGATCTGTCGTCTGCTCGCCGTCGTCGTTGCACCGCCTTACGGCCGGAGCGAAAGCTCAGCAGAGCTTGGGCCAGCTTGCGTCCGCGCGCCAGAGCCGACTGATAGGCGCGACTCAAAGCATCGTCGGTTAGTCGCTCTCCAGTTGCACACCAACGGTAGATCGCTTCTCCGATTGCAAACGTGCCGGCGAATGCGATTGCCGTTTTAGGGAGGATGCCCCAACCCGGAACCAACCCGACTAACGTGCGCGCTGCCTGACGGAAGATAAATCCGCCGCCTACCACAGCCGCTATTTGAGGCAAGATTTGTTTGAAGTCTGCCGTCATGCCCATGGCCAGAGCAATCTTGTATGCCAGGATGGCTTGGTTTTTGGTCAGCACGGCCAGGTCGGCTGCATTCAGTGGGACGGTGACGAGTGGGATGATCTCGGCAACGCCGGCGCCGGCGCTGTATATCGCGTTGGCGATTGCAGTCTCTTCGATCAAGCCGTGCGCTACCTGCTCACGAAATGCCGGCAGGTGGCGCGCCAAGGCCAGGTCATCCACTGCTTTTGTGGCGCGTAAAGCAGCGCTCAATTGCTCGACCACGCGCTTGTCGTCCAGCGTGTCTGCGGGATCGCCCAGCGTGCTCAATGAGACGGCTGAGGCCGGCAACCAGTGCTGCCGCAAGAGAGGCGGACTGTTAGGCGGCTCAATCAGGCACACCACTGTCGGCGTCTTCAGACGGGCAAGCTGCTGCGTTAGCTTCAGTTCGGTCGTGTTGTCGCGCCCTTCGCGGGTGAGGATGACGGCGATGCGTGGCACGGATGCATCACTCGTCCAGCGGTTGGATGCCTCCTCTGGGGTGACGATATCGATCACGCGCTGCGATGGTCTGTCGTTGCTGCGCGGGCCGCGATACAACAAAGAGGTCACATGCTGTGCCAGGGCAATGTCACGGCTGACGAAACAAATTAGGAAAGGGGTTTCGGCTGCCGCACGGATCGGACGAACGTCAACCTCCCTCAATACATCGGCGATGCTTTTAAGGGCGCTCAGGACTGGAGAAGGTTGGGGTGCCGGCCTTCCTACCATGAGCTATGGTTGAGACAGGTGCAGGCAAGGCTTGAAGTCAGTCTGCGCCTGTCTCTGTAAGGCGCTGCAAGTTCGCACGCGATCTCGGTTGTTAAGAAAGGCTTTAAGCGGCTGTTCTCGACTCGTCTTTAGCGGGGGCTTTATCTTCGGCTTTACCTGCCGGCTTGTCTGCTTTGTCGTTCGAGTCCTCTTGAATGGCCTTGCGAAATTCTTTGATGCCGCGTCCCAACTCGCCGCCGATGCGGCCAATGCGACCAACGCCGAATAGGAGCACGACGATCAGCAAGATGATGACGATCTCAAGTGGGCCTAAATGTGGCATATCTGTCTTCTCCTTCTTGGTTAGACCTGAATCTTACACCGGCTCGCTGCCGGCTGGGTTATAGCTGCGCGTACGGTGAGCCGGTTCGCCGTCGAATAAATCGGATACTCCGAGCAACGGCGCTTATTCTACGCCCCTTGTAAGCGTCTGCCGATTGTAGAGTTCTCCCGCCGTTACGCAATAGCCAGCGCAGCGACCAGCATGGTGGCCATAGACCACCACTGGGCGTTGCGCGCCATCGGCTGGGCTTGCAGCAAAAATTGCGGCAACCACAGAAGCGCCAGGGCAAACACGCCCACCGAATGCCGCATTGCAACCAACAATCCCAACACAACGGCTTGACCGACGTTCCACAAGGGGATGTTCCAACGCGCCGATACGGCGCCGGCGTAGGTGATGCCAAAGCCGATCGCCGCAATGATGATTTCTAAGGTGAGCGGCTTGTAAATGACAAAACCGAGCAGTGTGGGTAACGTCATTTCAACCAGGCCGCGCAAGAATGGATTAGGCGCGCCGTTGCCACGGCAGAGCACCAGTCCAAGCTGAGACAGGCTCAACGCCAGGATTGTCAGCAGAATAGCCGGCGCGCCGAGCATCATCGCCAGCGCCAGCGCGATTAACGCCGCCAGGATCACGCTGGCCAAGGCGCTCCCGTAGCTGGGCATGAAATCTTCTTTCAGCCAAGCACGTAGCTGGCCTAGAACAACCGATAGGCGCGCAGCCGGCGATCCCGGTTGGGTATACGGAAGTTGAACGAACGGTTGGCCGGTTGTCCATGTGGCCCAGCGTGCCAGCGGCTCATCCCACTTGACGCCGGCCAGGGAAGCCCACAAAGTTGTCCAGATGCCTTCGGCCAAGATCAAGGCCATAGCCACTTGAGCGAGGCTGTAGCCTTCCCAGCGGAATCCGCCCGACGCAATCACACCGCACAGCACCGCCCAGGCCGGCCCTAGCCACGCGCCGCCTCGGCGCCACTGCGCCGTCAGCCGGACAATCGGCTCGAAAGTTTGAGGTGTGGCGCTCATGGCAGGCAAGCGTAGCACGTAACGATTGATTCGCAAAGTGAGCGACTCAGATGTGCGTTATGGCCTGGGGGACACCGTGGGAAACGGCGTCGGCGCCGGCTCTTTGCCCAAAAGCAGGTAGTCCACCGCAGCATCCAGTTGTGGATCGCGCCCTTTTGCTTCATCTTCGACGCTCATCGGCACTGCGTAATCCGGCTTGATGCCCACCTCATGAATCGCGCGATTCTTCGGCGTGTACCATCGTTGGATGGTAATCCGTAATTGTCCCCCGTTGGACAGAGTCTGCGGCAATTGCACGGATCCCTTCCCGAATGTCTGTTCGCCGATAACCTTGGCGCGTTCATAGTCTTGGATTGCGCCGGCCAGCACCTCTGCTGCGCTGGCTGATGCGCCGTTGACCAACACGACCATCGGGATATCCTGAGCGATGCCACGATTCGTCGTGCTCTTGCGCTCCTCGTTGCCCTTGCTGTCGCGCTGGATGATGAAAACGCCATCCTTTAAGAAAAGGTCGCCCACTTCAAGCGCTTGGCTGAGCAAGCCGCCCGGGTTGTCGCGCAAATCTAGAATCAAGCCTTTGGGGTTTTGCTTTAGCAGTTCGCGCAACTGATTGGTGAGCTGAGCACTGGCCTGGGCGCTGAAGTCGAACAAGCTAACATAGGCGATTTGGCCGTTGCCGACCATCTTGCCGGTCACCAGAGGGATATTGATGCGATCGCGCACCACAGTGATGTCGAACGGCTTCGGAATGTCCGCGCGTCTCAAGGTAAGCGTGACGGTAGTCCCCTTTGGGCCGCGCACCAAGGCGGCTACTTCGTAGGTGCTTAGGCCGTTCACCGGTGTGCCGTTGACGGCTTCAATCATGTCTCCGGGCAGCACACCGCCTTTCTGGGCCGGCGCGCCTTCGAAGGTACGCACAATCTGGACGCCGCCTCCGCTGATCTGGCGCAGGGTTGCGCCGATCCCTTCAAAGGTGCCGCTGGCATCTTCTTCGAGGATTTTGGCATAGCGCGGTTCGATATAGGCGGTAAATGGATCGCCCAGCGAGGCGACCATGCCGCGAAGTGCGCCGTCGGTCAGTTTGTCGCTGCTGGGCATGTCGCCATACCACTGACTGCGCAGCCGGCGCAGCACGTCGTTCATCAGGGCAGTGTCCACACCGGATGGCCGGTTCTGCTCAGTATCGGCAGCCGGCGGCGCTAGCGGTTCGACAATTGATGTTCCATTCTGCTCAAAACCGCCTGAGATAGCAACACCCAGTCCGAGGCCGGCGACGAAAATTAAAACGCCTACGGTTAGGCCGAGTAGGCCCAGCAAGGCCGTTTTTAGGATGCTTGAGATAGATGTCCGCTCGTGTGTGTGCATGTCAACTTTCTCGCTTCTTAATATCTCGAAAAGTATCTCGAAATCGGGGCGGCTTCTCGGCCTGTTGGCTCGGTGAAGGCGCCTAGGGCGCCAAGTTGGTGTGCAATCGGGCGCGCAATGCCTTTACTGCGCGCTCCAACTGGGAATCCACGCTTGGTTGCGCCTCGTGCGGCAAGCGAGGCGCTTCAATGTCAGGCGTTAGCCCTACGCCGTCGATCGCCCGCCCTTTAGGGGTCAACCATTTGGCGGCTGTGATGTGCGCCGATGACCCATCACTGAAATCGAACACCAACTGTACTGATCCTTTACCGAACGTCTTTTCGCCGATCAGCGGCGCACGGTTGTAGTCTTGCAGCGCACCGGCCACAATTTCGGCTGCGCTCGCCGTATTGGCATTCACCAGCACGACCAAAGGTTGAAGCTGCGCTAACCCGCCGCTGATGACAGCATGGGTGACCGTGATTTCGCCGCTTGGGCTGCGTTTGCGCTCGATCAATACATTGCCGCCGCTCAGAAATTGACTGGCAGTCTCTACTGCCGCATTCAGCAATCCACCGCTATTGTCGCGCAAGTCGATGAGATAGCCCTGAGAGCCGGCCTCCCGCAGCTCTGCAATCGCTTGCCGCGCTTCGGCGCCGGTGCGCTCGGTGAACTGGCGGATGCTGATGTAACCGAGGGTCGCTTCGCCGGCTTGGTTGCCTTCGATCACGCGCCATTCCACTGACGGGATTTCGATCAACGCGCGTGTGATCGAAAATTCAAGCGTTTGCTCGCCACGGCGCACGGTGATGCGTACCAGCGTGCCAACTTCGCCGCGCACACGAGCAGCCACATCTTCAAATGACATGCCTTCGGTTATTGCTGTGCCGTCCACCCCGATCAGGATGTCACCGGCTTGGATGCCGGCCCGCTCGGCCGGCGAGTTACGACGCGGCGTGAGGAGGATGCGTCCGGCTTCATCGATTCGGATATCTACGCCAATCCCTCCAAACTGACCGCGCAGATGATCGCGCTGGATTGCTCTGGGCTGCGGCTCGACAAAAATCGTCCAGCGGTCATTCAAGGTGGCCAGCATTCCACGAATCGCGCCGTAGTTGCGCACGGTGTCGCTGGGCACTTGGCCGATGAAGCTTTCCTGCACGCGGCTCCACACTTCATCGAGCAGCCGATAGTCCGTCGGCAGCGTCATCACCTGGGGCACCACACGCGGGGCCAGTTGACCGCGCGCGATCCAGCCTGCGCCGAACAGCAGCGCACTCCATGAAAGCAGCATCAGGATGAGAAAAAGACGACGAGAGTTAAGCATGTCTGGGACTTGACTTCAAACACAGGCGGATTGCCGATTCGGCCAATCACAAACCGCGCCTAGAAATTCGAGCGACGAGCATCGATTCATGAACTGAAACACATTCTAACTGCCTAACTGCGCGCCCGCCGGCGTTTACGCTACAATCTGCTGCGCAGGGACACGGGCCGCGTGCACCGTTGAGTCGCACAGCCGCACAATCCATCTGCCGGCAGCCTGCCGTACGACACGTATCCGGGGCTTAGGTGAGGATGCCTCGTGTCATATGCAACCATTCTGAACGAGAGGAGTTATCGAAGATGCGATTTGTGCCACGCAAGATGTTTCTGACGCGCGGCGTCGGAGTGCATCCGGCTAAGTTGACCAGCTTTGAGATGGCGTTGCGCAACGCCGAGATCGCTCATCTGAATATTGTCCGTGTGTCGTCCATCTTTCCGCCGGGCTGCCGAATTGTCCCCAAGGAAGAGGGCCTGCCGGCCTTGGAGCCTGGCGAAGTGACCTTCTGCGTGGTAGCCGAGATGTCCACCAACGAGCCGGGCCGCCGCATCGCTGCCTCGATCGGCGTTGCCATTCCTTCTGACCCGACCAAATACGGTTACTTGTCTGAGCATCACGCTTACGGGCAAACAGAGAAAGAAGCCGGTGACTTTGCCGAAGACCTGGCCGCCGGCATGTTGGCCACTGTGCTGGGTGTGCCGTTCGATCTTGACCGCGACTACAACGAACGGCGCGAGCAATATCGCGTCGGCGGTTTGATCGTTGATTCCACCAGCATGACCATCACTGCCACCGGCGATGAACAAGGGCGCTGGACCACGGTCGTTGCCGCCGCCGTGCTGATTTAACGTCTATGTCGCACCGGCCATCGGCCGGCGCTCTGCGTGCTGATCGCACAACTCTTTCGAAAGCGCATGTAACATGACCTACGGACGCAAACTAGCACCCGGCCGCATCTCGGCCGGCCTGACGGTCGAGCGGCTGGTGGATGATTTCTTTCTGGCCTATAACGCGGCGCGCTTGCGCGAAGCCTGCCAGCTTATTGCCCGCAACGTGTTGGAGCCGGATGTCACCGTCGGTGTCACGTTGTCCGGCGCCTTGACCCCTACCGGATTGGGGTATGCGGCGCTTGTTCCCCTGATCGAAGCCGGCTTTGTCGATTGGATCGTTTCAACCGGCGCTAATCTCTATCATGACTTACATCGCTCGCTTGGTTTCGAGCTGTTCCAAACCTCGCCTTTCGTCAACGATGTGGCGCTGCGCGAGCAGAAAATCATTCGTATCTACGACATCGTGTTCGATCAGGACGTGCTGTTGAAATCAGATGCGTTTCTGCGTCGCTGTATCGAGCAGCCAGAGTTTCAACATCGCATGAGCACTGCCGAGTTGCATTACCGCCTCGGTCGTTACACCCAAGCTCGCGAGCAGGCGCTGGGCGGGGCATACAAATCGGTGCTAACTGCCGCATATGAGTGCGGCGTGCCCATTTACACCTCCAGCCCCGGCGATTCGACGATCGGCATGAATGTCGCCGCTTTGCGATTGGCCGGCATGGAAGTCGGTTTTGATCCCGAACTCGACGTCAATGAAACTGCTGCCATCGTCTATGACGCCAAACATGCCGGCGGTAAGAGCGGCGTGATCATCTTTGGCGGCGGCAGCCCAAAGAACTTCATCCTCCAAACCGAGCCTCAAATCCAGGAGATCCTCGGCATTCCAGAGCGGGGCCATGATTACTTTGTCCAGTTCACCGATGCCCGACCCGACACCGGCGGTTTGTCCGGCGCCACGCCGCACGAGGCTGTCACGTGGGGCAAGGTCGATCCTGATCAACTGCCCGACACGGTTGTTTGCTATGCCGACTCAACGATTGTGATGCCCGTTTTGACCGCCTATCTGTTGGCCAAGCATCCGCCCCGCCCCCTCAAGCGTTTGTACGACCGGCGCACAGAAATGGTCGCTGCGCTTAAGGCTGCCTACGACCAATATCGACCTGCCGACTCGGAGTTTTAACCAGGTGCAGGCTTACCAGAGCGGCGTGCGTCCGCCGGGTTTGGCCGGCCCGACATACCCTGAAAATCTTCGTGATGAGCGTATATGGCTCCCTATGACTTCCTGCCGCCTGAGAACTTTCTCGGCCTAGACGCAGCCCATACAGCATATCAGGCCAGCCGAGTGGTCGTTGTGCCGATCCCGTTCGAATCTACAGTCAGCTACATGGGCGGGACAAAGAACGGCCCGCGCGCTATCCTCCAGGCTTCGATGCAGGTCGAGCTGTACGATCGTGATTTCGGCCGCCAGCCGGCTCTAGAGTATGGCGTGCACACGCTGCCCTATCTGGCGCTCGCGCATGGCAATATCGAATCGGCCCTGGAGAGCATCGCTGCCGTGACGGCCGAACATGCTCGTGCCGGCAAACTGGTGGTCGGGCTGGGCGGTGAGCATACCGTGTCGGTTGGCTTCGGTCGCGGCCTGGCCGCCGTCTACGGTGCGCCGGTGCTTACCGTTCAGATCGACGCGCACGCCGATCTGCGCGACGAGTTCGAGGGATCCCCCTACAGTCATGCCTGTGTTGCGCGCCGGCTGCTCGACCTTGGCCCGGTGGTGCAACTGGGCATTCGCTCACTCTCCCAGGAGGAAGCTGAACTCATCGACGCCACACCTTCTGACACGTTGCGCGTGTTCTTTGCAGATGAGATTCACGCCGGCCGCGCGCATTTGGCGGAGCTGGCCGAGCGTGTGCGCGACCGCACGGTGTTTCTCACGATCGATGTGGACGGCTTTGACCCAGCCTATGTGCCGGCTACCGGCACACCCGAGCCGGATGGGCTAAGTTGGCTACAGGTGTTGGATATCGTGCGCACAGTGGCGCGCAATGCGCGCGTAGTCGGCTTCGATGTGGTCGAGCTGGCACCGCAGCCCGGTATGCACGCCGCCGATTTTCTGGTCGCCAAGCTCACCTACAAGACCATGAGTGAGATCATCGCTGCCGGCCGGCTATGAGCGATACACCAACCCCGCGGCATCGGCGTCAACGATCACTTTGCTAGGCGGCGATTCAAGTGTGAGCAGATAATCGGCCAGCCGTTCCCGCACACTGCGCTGCAAGATGCGGCGCAGCGGCCGCGCTCCCAAATGAGGCTCGGTATTTTGCGCCAGCATCCATTCACGCGCCGCCGGCAAAACCTCTAGCGCGATCCCGCGCTCTCGCGCCAGCTTGGCTTCCTTCTGGATCATCAAATCCAAAATGCGCCGCAGGCTCTCCGGCGAGAGCGGATTGAACATCACGATTTCGTCGAGGCGGTTGATGAACTCCGGCCGAAAGAAGGCGCGCACCTCGCTCATTGCCAGCTCGCGCGCCTCAGCCGCCGGCAGATGGCGATCGTTTAAGTACTGTGCACCCAAGTTGCTGGTGAGCAGAATGACGGTCTCGGCAAAATTTGCCACACGCCCTTGGCCGTCGGTCAGCCGGCCCTCCTCCATCACCTGAAGCAGGATGTCCAGAATACGCGGGTGGGCTTTCTCCACTTCGTCAAACAGCACCACCGCATAAGGCGATTTCAAAATGCGCTCGGTCAACTGGCCGCCGCCTTCAAAGCCTACGTAGCCGGGCGGTGCGCCGATCAGCCGATTGATGGTGTCGTCTTTCTGGTATTCGGTCATATCGAGCGCCACCAGATTGTCTTCGCTGCCGAATAGAAATTCCGCGAGCGCCTTGGCCAGCTCGGTCTTGCCGACGCCACTCGGCCCCAGAAAGAGAAACGATCCGATCGGGCGCTTGGGGTCTTTTAACCCGACCCGCGCCGACTTGACGGCGCGCGAGACGGCCTGAATGGCTTCGTCTTGGCCGATCACACGCTGTTGCAGGGCTTGCGCCATGTGGGCATAACGGCTGCGCTCATCCGCACCCAGCTTGGCGACCGGGATGCCGGTCATCACGCTGACGGCGAACATCACGTCGTCTGCGTCTAAAGTCAATGCCGGCTCGGTCGCCGCACGTGCTCCGGGTTGCATCCGATCGCCGGCGTTCTGTCGTCGCTCGTCTTCTGTGGCGCGCACCGAAGCACAGGCGCGATGCAGAATCTGCACCGCCGAGCCTGGCAAGGGCGCCCCGCCGACGTAGCGCGCGACCAGCGTCACAGCCACTTTGAGCGCCTCCTCGGCGACCGTCAGGCTGTAGTTGCGTTCAAACTGCGGGCGCAGGACGGTCAGCATCTTCTGGCATTCATCCGGTGTGGCCGGCGGAACACGCAGAATGTGGGCGCGGCCGGCGAGGGTGGCGTTTGGTTTGATCCGTTCGGCGTAATCGGCTTCGGTGGTTGAGCCGATCATGATCGGGCCGCTGTCGCTTACAAATGCTTTTTGCAAGTCTTTGCCGGCCTGCGGTAGGTCGGCGCGCAATTGGCCGCCGAGAAAACGGTGCACATTCGGGATAAACAAGACGCCGTTCTCGGCTTGGCGCAGGCCGACCTGCATCGCCAGCATCGGGTTGTCCAACCAGGCTGCTTCGCTGACCTCGATGATTTTCTGGATGTGGGCCGGCCCTTTGCCCTCGGCGATCATCAGCGCCAGCGACTGAATCAAGCTGCGCCGGCCGCTACCCGGCTCACCGATCAGGATCACATGCGGGTCATGCGCCAGAGAAAGCAATGTGACCAGCTCGCGCAGCAACGCCTCGCGGAAGTACAAGGGAGCCAATTGTCCCTGACGCGCCTGCTGCACCCAGTCGTTAGCAGTCGTGCGCTTGCTGACGATGCCCTCGACAATCAAGCCGGCCAGCGCCGTAGGAGTGACGCCTTTGCGTTGCAACAAGCCGGCGGTGCTCACGCCGGCTTGAGACAGCGCGCCCAGCAAGTGCTCGGTGGCAATGTATATCTCCCCGCTGGCCAGGGCAATGCTGCGCGCTTCGTCCAACACGATCACCATTTCGTCCGACATCTGCACGGCGGCATTTTGATCGGTGAGGAAGGTGAAGTTGGCCGGTCGGCCGGTGCGCGCACGCGCCTGGGCTTCCACTTCCTTTTCCAGCTCGGCCGGCTGAAACCCGCGTGACCCCGCCAGGTGGGCCACGGCGCGATAGGCCGTCGTCTGCGGCATACGCAGCAAAGCCAGCAAGGCCAGCTCCGGCATCACAGTTGTTTTGCCGAGCTGGCGCATCAGATCGGCAGCGCGATTCAAAGCTGCGCGCGTGTTGCCGTCGAGTAGGTCGGGGTTCAGCGTGGTCATGGCGCTGATTGTACGCGCCGCAATGGCTTTACGCCGTCAATGCATATTCAAGCGAGTCTGCTAATGCCTGCCACGAAGCATCCACGATGTTGGCCGAGCAGCCAACGGTGGTCCAGGTGCGCGTGCCGCAACGGGTGTCAATGGTCACGCGCGTGGTAGCAGCGGTGGCGCTGTCACTGTCCAAGATGCGCACTTTGTAGTCTGCCAGTCGCACATCCACCAGTTGTGGATAATGCGGCAACAGCGCCTTGCGCAACGCCCGATCCAGTGCATTCACCGGCCCATCGCCTTCTGCGGCGGTATGCACGACTTCTTCGCCGCCGTTGCGCACGCGAATCTTTACATTCGCTTCTGCCAACAACCCGCGTCCTTGACGATTCTCCACAACAACCAGGAAGTCGATCAACTCGAACGGCGGTACATATCCCTTACGTGCGCGCCGCAACATCAACTCGACGGATGCTTCTGCGCCTTCGAAGTAGAAGCCGCGCTTTTCCAGGTCTTTGATCTGTTGCAGCACCTTTCGTGCTTCTTCTTTGTCAATGTCCAGGCCGAACTCGCGCGCTTTGTAGTGGATGTTGCCGCGCCCGCTCAACTCACTCACCAGCACGCGCTTGCTATTCCCCACCCGCGCCGGGTCGATGTGCTGATACGATTCCTCGACCTTGAGGATGGCTGCCACGTGGATACCGCCTTTGTGGGCGAACGCAGCTTGGCCGGTGTACGGCGCCCGAATGTTGTGAGCTTGATTGGCGACTTCGGCTACGTAGCGCGAGAGGTCGGTCAAGCCGCGCAACTGCTCATCGCTGACGCAAGCGTCGCCCATCTTCAACTTGAGGTTGGCGATAGTGGGAATCAGGTCGCAATTGCCGACGCGCTCGCCGTAGCCGTTGATCGTACCCTGCACTTGCTCGCAGCCGGCGCGCACGGCTTCCAGGGCGTTGGCAACCGCCAGGCCGGCGTCGTTGTGGGTATGAATGCCGAACCGCGCCGACGAAGAAACGCCGTCTGCCTGCAACTCGCTGATTGTCACCCGCGTGATCTCGGCCACTTCCCAGGGCATGGTGCCGCCGTTGGTGTCGCATAAGACCAGCCAGTCGGCTCCGGCATCCCGCGCCGCGCGCAATGTCGCCAGGGCGTAGTCTTTATCTAGCTTGAAGCCGTCGAAGTAATGCTCAGCGTCGTGCATCACTTCTCGGTTGTGGGTCTTGAACCAAGCGACGCTGTCGCGGATCATGTGCAAGTTTTCATCTAGCGTTGTTTCCAGAACGTGCTTCACGTGCAGAGTGCTGGTCTTAGCCACCAGGGTGACTACAGGTGTATGGGCATCGAGCAGCATTTGGATTTGCGCGTCGTGCTCGCAATTGGCTTTGGCCTTGCGCGTGCTGCCGAAAGCGGCCAGGCGTGCATGTTTCAGCCCCAGCTCGCCGGCGCGGGCAAAGAATTCGGCGTCCTTTGGGTTGCTGCCTGGCCAGCCGCCCTCGATGTAATGCACGCCAAACTGATCCAGCCGCCGCGCGATGCGCAGCTTATCTTCGACCGATAAATTGATCCCTTCTGCTTGAGCGCCATCGCGCAGCGTCGTGTCGTATAACTTGATTGCCATCGTGTGTCATCCTCCTGGAAAAGCAAGAGAGCCTTCCGGTTCGGGAAGGCTCTCCAACATCTGACCAATGCGATATCTGCGCGCGTTAGGCAGCCAACCTCGACCCGCGTAAGCAGACTCGCGCCCCGGCGCTCGCCGGACCGCGAGTCGAACTAATCGCGATAGAACCTATCGCAATCACGCGGCAAGAAGCTGCGCTGCCCCGCTGCATATTGCCGGCTAGTGTATCCAAGCCGACAAAACTGTCAATCTCAACTGAGCACGGACAGGCATATCTGGGCCGACAAGAGTGATACGTCGGGCAGTTTGACGCATAATGAGCACGGCGATACGTTCATTGCCACTGCATCAGCCACATGAATGAGACATCCGGTTGGCCAGCCAGAAACAAGCAGCAAGTGGCTTTGCTGCTTCACCGTGTGGTTTCCTACGCCAGGCAGTGGATACCGATTGCGCTGCGCGCCGCATTGGTGATCGGTTTGTTGTCGCTGATCCAACCGCCGCGCCTGCTCGTGACGCTGGGAGAGCCGCAAACGGTTGTTACGCGCAACGAGCTGGCCGGCGTGCACACGCTGTTCGTAAATGAAGTTGAGGAGTGGAAAATCCAGCGCGGCCTGTCGATGATCCGCGAAATGGGCGCGCCGTGGATCGTGGAGTTTTTGCCGTGGGCGTACATGGAGCCGCGCAAGGGCCAGTACAACTGGGAGAGCGCTGAACGGATCGTGCGACATGCCAATCAGCAAGGCTTGCGGTTGATCGCCCGGCTGGGCTTTGTGCCAGACTGGGCGCGCCCCGATCCCATCGTGCAGCAGACCACGACCACTTACCTCGACCGGGACCGCTACGAGGATTTTGCCGAGTTTGCCGCTGCGTTTGCCGCTCACTTTCGGGGGCGCATCGACCACATCATCATCTGGAATGAGCCGAACTTGAGCATAGAGTGGGGGATGCGTCCGGTGGATGCCGCCGGCTATATCGAGATGCTGCGCGCCGTGTATCCTGCGATCAAGCAGGCCAATCCCGATGTAACCGTGCTGGCCGGCGCGTTGGCGCCAACGCTCGAACCGCCCGGCAGCGCACAAGGACTGAACGATCTTTTGTATCTCGAAGCAATGTACGAAGCGCTGAACGCTCCTGCTTCGTCGTCAGGCCAACACGCACAGCCCAAAAGTCTGCGCCGCCCGTATGATGCTTGGGCGGTGCACACCTATGGGCGCACTGCTCCGCACGACGAGCCGCCGGCAGCCGACCGCATCAACTTTCGGCGTGTAGAGTTGTTGCGCGAGATCATGGCGCGCAACGGCGACGATGCGCCAGTTTACATCACCGAATCCGGCTGGAATGATGACCCACGTTGGGTTTTTGCGGTCACGCCTGCCCAGCGCATTGCTTACACCTTAGGGGCATGGGAATACGCACGGGTCAACTGGCCTTGGGTGCGATGTGTGGCCGTGTGGGTGTTCAAGCATCCCGCGCCGGCCTATAACTACCGTGACCGCTACACCTTTGTCACGCCCAGCCTCGAACCGCTGCCGATCTATGAAGAGGTAAAGAAGGCGCTGGCCGATTAAACTCAACGCTTCTTGAGCTGTCCGATCAGTTCGATCAACTCATCCAGGTCTTCTTTTAGCAGATGGATCGTAATCTGATCCATGTTTAGATCGTAGATGGTTTCGCCGGCAGGATCGCGAAACTGCACAATGGAGTAGTTTTCGGTTTCTGCCAAAACTTCTTCACGAAGGTCCATGTTATCTCCTGAACACGTAGCCGGTGTTTTACTGACCTGTTTTCGAACAGGTTGAAATAGAGGCGGCCTGCGCCACCACGTTGCCCATCTCGATCTGCGCGCCCCGGTCGGTAGTGTCCAACGTCCAGTAGCGGGCCACGACACCGGCGGCGGCGAATGCTTGCTGCATAGCCCGGCCAATCTGTTCGTGGCGCCCCCGCGCAAAAGCGAGCAATCCCGGTCCAGCTCCGCTCAGACATACGGCTGCTGCCCCGTGTTCCAGCGCGGCGCGTTTGGCGTCCAGTGCGCCGGGGATGACCGGCAGTCGGTAGGGTTCATGAATGCGGTCCCCCATCGCTTGCGCCAACAGCTCGATGTTGCCGGTGCGCAGTGCGTCCACGATCAGCAGTGCGCGACCGATGTTGAACACGGCATCGGCGCGTGACAGTTGGGTTGGCAACATGGCGCGCGCCTCGCGCGTCAACAAGTTTACCGTCGGCACACACACCACCACCTGCATCGGCGGAATGGGAATGCGCTGAGCGATCACGCTGTCGCCTTGAGATGAGACGGCGATCAACCCCCCTAGCAACGCCGGCCCGACGTTGTCGCCGTGTCCTTCAATCTGAGCTGCGCGGTGCAACACACGGTCGATCAGGCCGGCCTGCTCAAGAAAGTCGGCCTGTTGGGCCTGCTCGGCCAGCGCATAGGCAAAGATCAAACCCGCCAACACAGCCGTCGAACTAGAGCCGAGGCCGCTGGCGCAGGGCACGTGGTTCGTGCACACGATGCGAATCAACGACCGGCGACGAAGCAGGGCGGATTGAAAACCATGCGCCGTTCGGTGATTAGTAGATGGAGAGACCGGCGGCGCTCGGCGCCGGCGCTCGGGTTCTTCGTCGAGCCGCTCCAGCTCTTCCAACAAAGTCTGGATGACTAAGTGGCTGGCGTCGGTTGGCAACATGTCCGCTCCCTCGCCATGTACTTCAACAAGAGGACCGTTGTGCTCTGTTTCGTCCAGGTGCAGCTCAAATGTGTTCCACAAATCAAGCGCCAGCCCCATGCTGTCGAAGCCGGGGCCGAGATTCGCGCTGGTGGCGGGAATGCGAACGGAGATCAGGCGGGCCATGTCAAAATGCGCAGTGTGCGATGGCTCAATGACTCAGTCACTCAGCAACTCAAGCAGCGCCTCGATATGCGGGGGGATGGTCAACGGCGTCGGCCGACCTTGAATAGCCGTGTCGGGATCTTTCAAACCGTGGCCGGTCAGAACGCAAACAATCCGTTTACCGCGCACATCCAGCCAGCCCTCGCGCACTCCTTTGGCTAGGCCGGCCAGCCCGGCTGCCGACGATGGCTCACAGAACACCCCCTCTATCTGCGACACCAGCCGATAGGCGTGCACAATCTCCTCGTCTGTGACGGCGCAAATGTGGCCGCCTGACTCGTCCAGTGCGTTCACGGCTTCGCGCCAACGCGCCGGATTGCCGATGCGAATGGCCGTAGCAAGCGTCTCCGGGTGCTCGATCACGCGGCCGGCGACGATCGGTGCCGCGCCGGCGGCCTGTGCGCCGAGCAAGCGCGGACGGCCCTTGACCACACCCTCGTTGAAGTATTCGCTGAAGCCCAGCCAATACGAGGTGATGTTGCCGGCATTGCCAACCGGCAAACACAACCAGTCCGGCGACGCGCCCAGCGCGTCGCAAATCTCAAAAGCAGCCGTCTTTTGGCCTTGTAAACGCGATGGATTGACCGAGTTGACCAACGCGATCGGTGCGCGCTCGGCAGCTTCACGCACCATGCGCAGCCCGTCGTCGAATGAACCGGTGATCGAGATCACTGTTGCGCCGTAACTCAAGGCGCCGGCCAACTTGCCGACGGCAATTTTGCCCTCCGGCACCAGCACGAAGCACTTCAGACCGGCGCGCGCTGCGTATGCAGCGGCTGAAGCCGCCGTGTTGCCGGTGCTGGCGCAGATCACTGCTCGCGCGCCGTCGGCCACTGCCTGTGTGATGGCCGTCGTCATCCCACGATCCTTGAACGAGCCAGTTGGGTTCAGGCCCTCGTACTTGAGAAGCAACTCGAACTGGCCGCCTAGTTCGGCAGCCAGGCGAGGTGCCGGTATGAGCGGCGTGTTGCCTTCGAGCAAGGTGACCGGCGGCACACTGTGTGCGATCTGAATGCGTGCGCGATAGTGCGCAATCACGCCCGGCCAGCCAAAGCGCGAGGAAACCGGCGCAATGCATGTCGTTGCGGCAGACGCGATTTGGGCTTGGACTAGCATGTGCGCCATTGTACTGGGCGCCGGCGTGTCGTGGCAGGTGTGATCCCTACGCGTTCACTTCTTCCAGCCGCAAGGAGAGCACGGCGCTGGCCCCGTCCGCTCCCATCGAGATGCCGTAGATCGTGTTGGCAGCTTCCACCGTCCGTCGGTTGTGCGTGATCACGATGAACTGAGTCTGATGGGCCAAACTTTCCAACATGCTGCGGAAGCGCCCGACGTTGGCCTCGTCTAGGGCTGCATCCACCTCGTCCAGCACGCAGAACGGCGTGGGCTTGACGCGTAGGATGGCGAATAACAGAGCTGTCGCCGTGAGCGAGCGCTCGCCGCCGGATAGCAGCGCCAGTGGTTGTGCCCGCTTGCCCGGCGGTTGGGCGTGAATCTCCACACCGGCCTCATCCAGATTCTCTGCGTTCACCAAGCTCAGCTTGGCTTGCCCGCCGCCGAATAACAGCTTGAACGTTGTTTGAAATGCGGCGGCAATCGCGTCGAATGTCTGGCGAAAAGTAGCTTGCATCACTTCGTTCAGTTCGGCGATTACTTGCTTTAGGCCGGCGATGGCCTGCTCCAAATCGGCTACCTGTTCGCTTAGAAACGCGTGGCGTTGTTTCAACTCGTCAAATTCCCGCTGCGCCTCAAAGTTGATCGCTCCAAGGCGGCGAATTTGATTGCGCAATTGCGTGATGCGCTCCTCGACGCCAGCGGGCAACTCTGTCGCTGGCTCCAGAGATTCCAGCAGCGTCAACGCGCGCTCGCGCGAGGCGAACGAAAATTGCGCCCCCTCTGCTCCTTCCTGAACATCCTCGTCTTGGAAGGCGTCGGCGGCGCGTTCGCGCAATGTCTCCAGCTCGTCCTGGTGATGGGCCAGCTCAAGCGTGACGGCGTTGAGGGCGGCGTTGGCTTCGCGCAGGGCCTGCTCGGCCTGACGTCGGCGCCGATCGACATCGAGCACGCTTTGCTCCATCTGTTCCAACTCGGCCTGGGCCGGTGCTAGATCGGCCTCGATGACGTACACTGCTTCGTCGGCCTGGGCAGCCTGCAGGCGAGCGGTTTCCAGCGCCTCTTGTGTGCTGCGACACTGTTCATCGAGCTGCATCAGGCGGTGCAAGTCGCGCTCGCGCCGGCGCACGCTGTCGTCGAGTGCAGCCAAACGCTCGCGACGCAACGCCTCGGCGCTGCGCACGGCCTCGCCCGCTGTCGCCATCGCAGCGAAGGCCGCGTTTAGCGGCTCCATCCATCCGGAGGCCAAGTGTTCCCGCAGGCGCTGTTCGATGCCGCCCAGAGTGTG
Organism: Thermoflexales bacterium; assembly: GCA_025056895.1. Lineage (GTDB taxonomy): Bacteria > Chloroflexota > Anaerolineae > J036 > Brachytrichaceae > Roseilinea. Next base: position 12,447 of record JANWVJ010000003.1, on the reverse strand, counting down.
GCGCGCTGTTTCTTCGTCTGCCTGAGCGCGGGACAGTTCATCGGTCAGCGCGTCGAGAGTGGAGTCAAGCTCGGCTTGTTGCTGCTCAACCCGCGCAATATCGCCGGCCATCAACGCCAGTTGCTCTTCCAGCGCGTTCAAACGGCGGGCCACGTCATCCCGCGCAGCGCGCCGAGCGCTCATCTCGCGCACAAACGATTCACGAGCGCGATTGGCTTCGTCCAAAGCGCGGCGGCATGTCTCGAGGTGATGCTGGGCTGCGTCGCGCGCCTCGACTGCGCGGGCGCGATTGGCGCGTGCTTCTTCAGGTGTGATCAGCGAGAACGCTTCTGGACCATCGCTCTCGGTATGCGTTGAGGCGGGGTCTTCAGCGCCGAGGATGATGGGTGAGCGCGGGCCGGCCGGCAAAGACAACGCTCCGCTGGCAAAGACGATCTCGCCATCGCGCGTGACACACAAGCCGTCTGCGGGCAATTCGGCTGCCAGCGCGCGCGCTGTTTGCAGATCGCGCGTGATGAAGGCACAGTCGAGAATCGCTTGCAAAGCCGGTTGTAGCCAGGGAGGAGATTGAATCGCGTCGAGCACACGTCGCGCAGAGAGCTGATGTGCCCGTTCGCTCAGGACACGATTTAAGTCCTGACGTGCTGAGTGAATCGGGCGTAGGGCAGCCAGCGGTAAGACGGCCAGCCTCCCGGCCTGCGGCGAGTGGCTGGCCAACCATGCTCGCAAGGGCGTAATGTGCCCTTCACCATCCATGACGAGCGCCTCGGCAAATTGGCCCAGCGCTGCTTCAACTGCTTTCTTGTCGTCGGGTGCAGAGTGGATCAAGGCTGACAGGGCGCCGCGCGCGCCGGGCAGATCGGCAGCGTGAGCCAACGCCGGCAGATCGGCGGCGCTTTGTTGTGCACGCATCTCGGCGAATAAGCTGACGCGCGAGACCATCTTCTCTTCTGCTTCTGCGGCTGCCAGAGCCGATTGAGCCGCGCCGAGCGCGGCACGCGCTGTTTCGAGTTCCTGGGTGAGTGTGTCGCAGCGCTTCTGAAGAGCGTGTAGATGCTGCGCGTTTTTGTCCAGCTCTTGGTCGAGGGCGGCTAGGCGGACTTCGGTTTCATCGCGCTGAGCGCCGACCGACGCAACGCGGCGAGTGTGTTCGGCGAGCTGCGTAGCCAGTTCGTGCTGACGCTGGCGGGCGACTTGCAGGCGATTGCGGGCTTCAGCGGCCCCGGCGCTCGCGCGCAATACGGCATGTTGGGCAGTTTCGCGATCGCGTTCAAGGTTTGCGCGCGCTGCTTGGCTTTCTGCCGCTAGAGCTTGCGCCAATTCCAACTCGCGCTCACGTTGAACGAGCAATGCTTGTGCCCCGGCCAGAACGGCGGAAGCGTGAGCGGCGCGCAGCGCCAACTCATCTAGGGCAGCCGTGCGGGCAGCAAATTCAGCTTGTGCTTCGGCACGTTGGGCTTCGACGGCGCGCGCCCGTTCGCGCCATACGGCCAGCTCGCGGGCGCACTCCTCGGCTGTCTGCCGCGCCGCGCGGCGTGCGTGTTCGCGTTCGGATACGTCGGCGCGCAGTTCGGCTTGGCGCGCGCGCAGGCCGGCCAACTCGGCGTCCAGTGCATGGATAGCCTGATGCGCTGCCTCGACCATCGCCTGGGCTTGTTCGCAGCGGCGGGTTGACTCTGCTACAGCGGCGCGAACGCGATGGTAGTGATAGCTGAACCAGGTGCGGGTGTGCTGGGCCAGCTCGGCGGCGAGGGACTGATGCTTGCGGGCGCGTTCAGCCTGCCGCTCTAGCGTCTGCAGGCGCGGCGTGATCTCGGCCAGGATGTCGCGCACGCGGTCCAGATTGCGTCGCGTTTCGTCCAGCTTGGTGAGTGCGTCGTCGCGTCGGTTGCGATACGTTGCGATGCCAGCGGCCTCCTCGAACAAGGCGCGACGTTCTTCAGGGCGTTGGCTGAGCGCGCTATCGACCAGTCCCTGGCCGATCACGGTGTAGGTGCGCTCGGCAAGGCCGGTGTGGCCGAGCAAGTCGGTGATGTCGCGCAGACGCACACGGTTGCCGTTGAGCAGGTATTCGTTCGCCCCGTCGCGGTAGGCGCGCCGGCCGATGGCGATTTCGTTGAACTCTATCGGGAAGAAGCCATCGCTGTTGTCAAATGTGAGGATGACTTCGGCCATGCTGGCGCGGGGGCGTTTGGCGCTGCCGGCGAAGATCATGTCATCGGTCTTCTTGCCGCGCAACAGGGAAAATTGCTGCTCTCCCAGCGCCCAGCGGATGCTGTCTGCGATGTTGCTCTTTCCAGACCCGTTCGGGCCGATAATGGCCGTGATGCCCTCCCCGAACTCGAAGTGCGATCTGCTGGCAAATGTCTTATAGCCGGTGAGGGTGAGATGTTTGAGACGCATCGGGCAAGAATTGTACCGCTCCCAACCGTATAATCACGGTCATGCCTACATCCATCAAGGTCACACTGCGCTGGTTGCGCCGGCCTGCGCGAGGGTTATTGGCGCTGACCCGTTATCGCGAGTACGTCTTGTTTGTCGCCCTGACAACGATGATGGGCGCTAAGTTGGGTGGCGGAGATTTTGACCTACGCTTGCTGATTGTTTTCATCGCCAATATCCTGGTCGTAGGGTTTGCTTTCATGTACAACGACGTGGAAGATGCGCCGGATGACGCCCTCGACGCCCGCAAAGCAGCGCGCAATCCGATCAGCGCCGGCATGATCTCTCCACGCATGGGGATAGCGGCCTGTGCAATCGTCGCGGTGACTTTGCTGGGGTTATATGCGCTGCTTGGGCTGTTGCCGTTTTTACTGGGCGCGTTCTGCTTGTTGCTGGCGTTCCTCTACTCGTGGCGGGTCGCGCGCTTGAAGGCAGTGCCGGTAGCCGATCTGATCTCGCACAGCTTGTCGCTGGCCGGGCTGCAATTTCTGTGCGCCTACTTCACCTATGACCAGGGCAAGCCGTATAGCTGGCTCTTCTTCCTCATGGTGGTGTTCGTCTCGGTGTACGGCGAATTGAACAACGAAATGCGCGACGCCGTGGTGGATAAGAAAGCCGGCATTCGTCACACTGCCGATCTGATCGGCGCGAAGTGGACCAAAGTGCTGATGGTCTTGTCGATCGTCGGCGCAGTAGCGGTGATTGTGGGATTTATCGTGATGCAAGTGATCCCGCTCTGGCTGATGATCGTACCGGTGGTGGTTGGGCCAATGCTCTTCGCCGACAAGCTGGCCGATCTGTTGCGCGGACGGGTTGATGTGATCGAAGATCGAGAGTCGATGCATCAACCGGCGCTCTTGCTCGGTTTCATTACGTTTCTGGTTTGGTTTGTGGCGGATAAGATCGGCCCGCTGGGTTAGTCGCTGGCCTTGCCGGACATGCGGGACGAATACGTGCTGGGCATCGTTGTGGAACCGATGCCCAGCTTTGTTTTGGTTAGGGAATTGTGCGCTTGGCGCATGGTATGTGTCACGATCCGCCAGAAAAGGTGTTTATGATTTAAGAATAGTCCAAGTGAGGTGTGGGGAATGAACGCAGAGCGAGCGAGGACAGTTGTGAGAGGCGATATGCTGGTTGCTTGGCTTTTCAAGACCTTGCCGGCCCTTACCCTGGCAGCCTGTGTAGCGCTAGGGGCAACGCCTCCTGTGGCACAGGCCGCGCCCTTGGCCCAAACTTCTTCTTCGGCCGGCGCCTCACAGGAAGACGATCCGCTCTTCAATAAGGTGTATGCCCATGTCAACACGGCCGGCGGCGCAGTGCCTGTTTTCCGCACCCCCGAAGAGGCCGTGCATAACGGTTCGCCGGTGCGCGAGTTGAAAGGCTACGAGTGGATCACCGTGCTCAACACCGTTGAAATTGACGGTGTGCGCGTCAGCCAGATCAATCCTGATGAATGGATTCTGGCAGACAAACTGACGTTGACGCGCCCTTCTCGTTTCCAGGGCCAGCGGTTTGACCAGATGCCCGATCGGCCTTTCGCCTGGGTACTGAGTGAGTTTCAACCGACGCTGGAGCCAGGCGGCAACACCAATGCTGCCGCGCCGGTATATCGGCGATACCAAGTGGTGCAAATCTACGAAAAGGCCGTTGTCGGTTCGACGATTTGGTATCGCATCGGCGAGCAACAGTGGACGCGCCAGCAGCGTCTGGGCCTCGTGACACTGCGCCAGCCACCCTTCCAGATCAGGAGTCTGCGCGAACGTGTGCACGGCAAATGGATTTTCGTCAATCTGTACGAACAGACTCTGGCCGCTTACGAAGGCGAGCGACTGGTATTTGCCTCACTAGTTTCGAGCGGCCTGCCCAAGTGGGAGACGGTCAAAGGTGTGTTCCGCATTCAATACAAGAACCGTTTGCAGCCGATGTACAACGCTGCCGGCGATCCGGATTTAGGGGAGTACTATCTCGAAGAAGTGCCGTTCAACATGTTCTTCCACGGCGATTATGCGCTGCACGGCGCATACTGGCATGACGGCTTCGGCTCCAAGAAGAGTCGTGGCTGTGTCAATCTCTCCATCCGCGACGCGCGCTGGCTGTTTGACTGGAGCGATCCCAAACCTAGCCAGTGGGGCTACGCTCAGGCCGGCCCGGATAATCCCGGCACATGGGTCTGGGTGTGGTAAGCAAGTTGAAGTGCCGCCTTGGATATGGTACAACTGAACTAGCCTTTGTGAGAGGAGGCGGCAAGATGGCCCAGGCAGAATCTCTGCTTGAAGGATACAAAGACTTGTTCAACAAGCGCGCCTTTGCCCATCTGGCAACGTTAATGCCGGACGGCAGCCCGCAAGTGACACCAGTGTGGGTGGATTTTGATGGCGTGCATGTGATAGTGAATACGGCGCGCGGCCGGCAAAAGGATCGCAATCTACAACACGACGCGCGCGTAGCGATCGAAATTCAAGACCCAGACAACCCCTATCGCTACGTGCAAATTCGCGGCCGAGTAGTAGAGATGACCGAGGAAGGCGCCGATGCCAACATCGACCAGTTGGCATTTAAATACACCGGCTCGCCAACGTACCAATTTCGACAACCCGGCGAGCGACGGGTGATGGTCAAAATTAGGCCGGAGAAGGTGTCCGGCATGGGCTGATCACGGCGTGAGGAGGATGCACAATGCCCAAAAATCTTGTTCGCGACTGGATGACGCCCAACCCGGTAACGGTTGGCCCTAAAACAACGCTGCCGGAAGCCCATAAGATCATGAAGGAACGCAAATTCCGGCGTTTACCTGTCGTGGACGATGCCGGCCGGCTCGTCGGCATTGTCACACTAAGCGATGTGCGTGAGGCCAGCCCCTCGCCAGCGACAACGCTCAGCATCTTCGAGCTAAACTACTTGCTGGCTCAACTCACCGTTGACAAGATCATGACCCATGAGGTTGTCACCGTTGCCCCGGATGCCACCATCCGAGACGCTGCCAATCTCATGCTCAAACACGAAGTAGGCGCCTTGCCCGTGATGGAACACGGCAAACTGGTCGGCATCATCACCGAGTCCGATATCTTCCGCGTCATCGTTCAGCAGCCCGACGCCATCGCCTGAGCGCAGCGGCGCAGTCTGCACGCCAACCATCACACGAATCGAAGAACAGTGCTTCGCGCACACTTTCTAGGCCGGCCACAGATAAGCCGCGATGGCCGGCCGGTTGAGTCGCTCTCCGGCAAGGCAATTGCTCTGTTGGCTTACTTGGCCGCGCGGCGAGATGCCGTGACGCGCGATCGCCTGTTGGATGTGTTGTGGCCGGCTTCCGCCCCTGCTGCCGCGCGTAAGAACCTGCGCAACACGGTGTGGACACTGCGCAAGGGACTGGGCGAAGACGTGCTCGATCTCGCCGGTGATCGCCTGGCGCTGACCTCTGCCCTCTGGGTCGATACCGTTGAGTTCGAGCGCGCTGTCGATTCACCCGCGCCACTGTCTCTGGAGCTGTATCGCGGCCCTTTTCTCGATGGTTTGCACATCCAAGATGCTGCCGACTTTGAAGTATGGTTAACTGCTGAACGTGACCGTCTGTTGCAGCTCTACCTGCGCGCCGTGGCCACTCACATTCATGCGCAGCGCGTAGCGGGCAATTGGCAAGCAGTCGTTGAATTAGCGCAGCGTGCGCTGGGTCATGATCCGTTGCACGAATCCTTGCATGGCGCGCTGATGGAAGCATATGCCCGTTTGGGTCAACGCGCCGAGGCCTTGCGCCAGTATGACGTGCTGCGCCAGACCCTTGCCCGTGAGCTGGGGGTCGAGCCGCTGCCGGAGACGGAGGCCCTACGACGTGCCATCTACTCTGCGCAGGTCGGCCCCACCAAGTCCCCATCGCCCATCGAGCCGCTCCAGTTGGGCCGCCGGCCGGTCACAGCCGGCGAGCGAACCGCTGCGCCGTTTGTCGGGCGACAGGTCGAAAGAATGGCCCTGGATCGCGCCTTGCGTGCTGCCCAGGCCGGCCAAGCGCGCGTTGCTCTGCTGGCAGGTGAAATGGGCATCGGCAAATCCCGTCTGTGGGATGAGTGGTCGGCTAAGCTGGATGAACAAGTGCTCGTTCTGACCACCCGCTGCCTGGATGCCACTCAAGCCCTGCCGTTTTATCCGCTCGCCGAACTCTTGCGCCGACAAGTTTGCCTTCAGCGCGTGGTTGCACCCGAATCTCCCCTTGCGCCGGTGTGGATGGTGGAAATTGCGCGTCTATTGCCGGAGCTGCGCGCACTGCGCCCTGACCTGCCGCCGCCCGCCACCCTGCCGCCAGATGAAGAGCGACATCACCTGTTCGAGGCGCTGGCGCAATGTTTTCTGGCACTCCACCGCTTTCCGTTGGTCTTGTTTATCGACGACGCCCACTGGGCCGATCACACCACCCTCGACTGGCTGAATTATTGGCTGCGCCGCGTTCACGATCAGCCAGTGCTGGTTGTGCTGGCTTACCGCCCGGAAGATGCCGGCCCTCAACTGATCGCGCTTATCTCAGAGTGGACCCGCCGTGGCATCGTTCATCCCGTCACCGTAAGCCGACTGGATGACGCGCAGGCTGATCAACTCATCGCGGCCTTAATGACCGATCCATCCCTCCGTCAGTCAGTCGGTGCGCGCATTCGGGCGCAGAGCGGCGGCAACCCTTACTTCCTGATCGAATTGTGCCGCGCCGCGCCAGATGAAACGCCGGCTGAACTGGCTGCCTTGGTTCAGGCGCGCTTGGGCCGGCTGCCGGAGGTGACCCGTCAGGTTCTGCAAAGCGCGGCTGTGCTGGATTCCGATTTTGATCTGGCCCTGGTGCGGCGGGTCAGTGGACGCAGCGAACGAGAAACGCTCGACGCACTCGATCAACTGCTTGGCGCGTTCGTTCTGGTCGGTCAAGCCGGCGTAGACAACCGTTATACATTTGCCCATCCCCTGGTTGCAGCAGTGGTGCGCAGCGGGCTAAGCGGCGCGCGGCGCGCCTTTCTGCATCGTCGCGCCGCCCAGGCGCTGATGCTGGCCAACCCCGCACAGACCGACTCGCTGGCCGGTCGAATTGCCCGTCATCTCGCCGAGGCCGGCGAAATCGGTCAAGCCGCTGACTGGTTCGACCGCGCGGCTGCCCATGCCCTGCGCGTGGCAGCAACGGGCGAATCGGTTTACTTTGCTCGGCAAGCGCTGGCTTTGCAGCCGACTGCACATCGGTATTTGGCGTTGGCCGAGGCCCTGGGCCGGCAAGGAAGGCTGGAAGAGGCAGCCGACGCGTATCGCGCTGCGCTCGACATCTATCAGGCTGCGCACGATCAACGTGGCATAGCGCGTGCCTGCCTCGGTTTGGCCGCCGGCTTTCTGCCCACCGGCCAAGGTCGCGAAATTGCTCACTGGGTTGAGAAGAGCTTGCAGTATCTGGATGCGCAAGCTGATCCCGCTGCGTATGCAGAAGCCGAGTTTTTGCTAGGCGCGGCTGAATTGTTGATCGGGCGCGATCTGATGTCAGCCGAGAGACACCTCAACGAGTCTATGCAAGTGGCGCTTGATAACCGTCTGTTACAGACGGCGGCGCGCAGCGCTTTTGAGATGGGTAATTTGTCCGTGCAACGAGGAGACTTCACCGCTGCTATTGCACGCTTCGAGGAGACGATTCGACTGGCTCAACAAACGCACAATCCGTTTCAAGAGACCATCGCGCACAACAATGCGGCCTATGCATTGATCTTGGCAGGCCGGCTTCAGCCCGCACGCGAACACTTACAGGCCGGCTTTCAACTTGCCGAAACGTTTGTCCTTGATTCCCCCTGGCAATGGCTGTACAGCACACGCGGTGAACTCGCGCTCGCCGAGCAGAACTGGGACGAAGCTGAAGAATGGTTCAAGCGCGGCATCGCTGAGGCACAAACCCGTCAGAACGCCAGGCAAATAGCCAACTATCAAGCAAACTTCGGATTGGTCGCGCGCGGGCGCGGTGATTTGGCTGCGGCGCTCGAGTGGTTCAAGTCGGCTGACGAAGCGGCTGCCCGGCTGGAGAGTGTTCCGCTCCGCATACACACTGCGCTTTGGCTGGCAGAGTTGCACATCCAACGAGGTGAACTGTCGATGGCCGAGTCCGTCCTAGCCCGCGCCGAACAGTTTCTCTTGGGTAGCGAACGTATCATGCTGCGTGATTGGGCAGCGGGCGTGCGCGCCCGGCTGAGCGCTGCTTTGACCCAGCAGCCGGCTTAGGTATTGTTAGAGGTTAGCTGGAATAGTGCGCATTGAGTACACTTGTTGACCATGCGCACACGACAAGATTGGGAACGCGACATCCTGCAGCCTGCCCTGAAACGCGCCGCTCCGCGTTGCGCGTCCTTTGAAACCCCGTCCGGCATTCCACTCGACGTCGTACACAGCGACGAAGCAGGCGAGTTTCCCGGAGAATATCCGTTCACGCGCGGCATTCATCCGACCATGTATCGTTCGCGGCTGTGGACGATGCGCCAGTATGCCGGCTATGCCACAGCCCAGGAATCCAACCAACGCTATCGCTATTTGTTGTCCCAGGGTCAGACCGGTCTTTCTGTGGCGTTTGATTTGCCCACCCAACTGGCGCTGGACGCCGATGATCCGTTGGCAGCGGGTGAGGTGGGCAAAGTGGGGGTCAGCATCAGCACCCTCGACGATATGCGTGAATTGTTTGATCAAATCCCGCTCGACCAAGTCAGCACATCGATGACGATCAACGCGCCGGCAGCGGTGCTGTTGGCGCTGTATATCGCTGTCGCCAAAGAGCAGGCCCAACAACACGGCAAAGATGCGCAGGCAGTGATACGCCAGTTGCGCGGCACAGTGCAGAACGATATTCTCAAAGAGTACGCAGCGCGAGGGTTGTACATCTTCCCGCCGCGTCCGTCGATGCGCCTGGTGACCGATGTCTTTGCGTATTGCAAAGATCACGTCCCGCATTGGAACACTATCAGCATCAGCGGCTATCACATCCGCGAGGCCGGCAGCACCGCCGTGCAAGAAGTCGCGTTCACCCTGGCCAACGCGATCGCCTACGTGGAGGCGGCGCTTGCGATCGGTCTGAACATTGACGAATTCGCCGGCCAGTTAGCCTTCTTCTTCAATGCGCACAATCACTTCCTCGAAGAAGTTGCCAAGTTTCGCGCTGCCCGCCGGCTATGGGCCAAAATCATGCGCGAACGATTTGGTGCGCAAGACCCGCGTAGTTGTATGTTGCGCTTCCACGCTCAGACCGGCGGCAGCACACTCACCGCCCAGCAGCCTTTGAACAACATTGTGCGCGTGACGATTCAGGCGTTGGCGGCAGTTTTAGGCGGCGCGCAGAGCTTGCACACCAACAGTATGGACGAGGCGCTCTGGCTTCCGACCGAAGAATCCGTGCGGGTTGCGCTGCGCACTCAGCAAATCATTGCCTATGAAAGCGGGGTCGCCGACACGGTCGATCCTTTGGGCGGCTCTCATGCCATCGAATATCTCACCGATCAGATCGAGGCGCGCGCCGCCGACTTGATTCGTCAGATCGACGGTATCGGGGGCGCTGTGCGGGCAATTGAAAATGGCTGGATGCAGGCCCAAATCGCTGAATCGGCCTACCGATATCAGCAAGAAGTGGAGTCCGGCGCCCGTGTAATCGTGGGCGTCAATCGCTTCCAAGATCAGGATGCAAACATAGCCGATTCACCATCCAGCTCCCAGCGACAGCGCTTTGTCGTCGATCCGGCGGTAGAAGAGCGGCAGCGTCGCCGCTTAGCTGCCTGGCGAGCAGCCCGCAATCCCGATACTGTGGCAGCCTTGACGCGCCAACTGGAAGACGTTGCCCGCAGCAGCGATAACCTGATGCCTTGCCTGATTGCGTGTGTCGAGGGCGGCCTGACCGTCGGTGAAATCGGGCGTATCTTGCGGCATGTGTTCGGCGAGTATCAGCCCCCTACCGTGATTTAGAATCATCCCTCATGGCAGATATCAAACCGACTATCACGGTCAAATTTTTCGTCGACGGGAATGAAGTCGGCACTATTCTGTTGACCCCTAAGGACTTTAAGACCGGCAGCACCGGTTTCTACGGCATGGGCAAAATCGCCATCGGCGACGATGCCGAAAAGGGCTATCAGGCGCAAGTGCAACTGGTGCGCATCGGCAGCAAAGAGGCTCGCAATAAAGTCGGCTGAACGACAACGCTGCGAAGCTGCTCATCCTACATGACCACTCAATCCGCTCTGATTCTGATCGTGGCGCTCGCGCTAATCGGCGCCGGCCTGGTGCAGATGCGATCAGCGCGCCGCCGCCGCGCTCGACAACAACGCAGGCGCATCGGCAGCATCCTGATGCTGATCGGCGGTGTACTCATCCTCGTTCTTTTGGCAACCGGCGGGCTGGGCATCTGAGCAGCGCAAGGGGAAGCTCATCATGCGAATTGTGGTCACCGGCGGAGCAGGTTTTATCGGCTCACATGTGTGCGATCGCCTCATCGCCGAAGGCCATCACGTGGCGGCGATCGACAACTTCATCACCGGCTCGCCCGATAACATCGCCCATCTGATCGGGCACGAGCGGTTCGAGTTTGTGCAAGCCGACATCATCGCCGGCTGTTGGGTTGAGGGAACGGTGGATGCCGTGATGAACCTGGCTTCGCCGGCCAGTCCGGTTGGCTATCTCGATAACCCGATCGAGACCATGCTGGTTGGATCGCACGGCACCCACAACGCCCTCGAATTGGCGCGGCAGAAGGGGGCGCGCTTTTTGCAAGCCAGCACCAGTGAAGTGTATGGCGATCCGTTGGAACACCCTCAGCATGAGGACTATTGGGGCCATGTCAACTGTGTTGGGGTGCGCTCGGTGTATGACGAAGCCAAACGATTCGCGGAGGCGCTGACTATGGCTTACCATCGCCGCCACGGCCTGCAAACGCGCATCATCCGCATTTTCAACACCTATGGGCCGCGCATGGCATTAAACGATGGGCGCGTCGTGCCCAATTTCGTTGCGCAGGCAGTGCGCAATCAGCCGTTGACGGTGTACGGCGACGGCAAAGCGACGCGCTCATTCTGCTATGTCAGCGATCTGGTGGACGGGATGCTGCGCTTGCTGTGGTCAAATGAAACCAGGCCAGTCAACATCGGCAATCCGCGCGAGATGACCGTTCTCGAATTCGCGCAGGCGGTCAAAGCGGCTGCCGGCCCGACATGCACCAGTGAGATCGTGTTTGTGCAACCCAGGGCAGAACGCATCGCCGACGATCCACAGCGCCGGCAGCCCGATATCACGCGCGCCCGCACAGTGTTAGGTTGGGAGCCGCGTATATCGCTCGAAGAGGGATTGCAGAGGACGATCGACTACTTCCGCAGCCGGATATGAGATCAACCGGTCTCAGCCCTCGTCGCCGTCCCCTTCGCCGAAGAGGTCATTCTGTGCTCCATGCGAGTACTGCTCTAATGCGGCGATGACTTGCTCATCGCTGACCTGCTCAAACCGCTGGTAGAAACGGCCCACGGCATAGAAGGGGTCTGGGGTGGCCAGCGTGACGATTTCGTCGCAGGCGGTGGACAAGCGGGCGACGCTTTGAGGCGGCGCGACCGGCACGGCCAAGATCAGCCATGTGGGTTGGCGCCTGCGCAGACATTCGAGCGCAGCTAATGCGGTCGCGCCCGTTGCAATCCCATCATCACACACGATCACGCATCGTCCACTCACATCCGGCGGCGGGCGGCCCTGCCGGTAACGCGCGGCCCGCGCTTGCATTAGCCGCAACTGGGTGTCGCGCTCACGTTGGATGTGCTGGTCGGATATGCCTAGCGTTTCAATAAGCTGCTCGTCCAGCAAGGTTGTTCCGTCGTCTGCAACAGCCCCAATCGCCAACTCCGGGTTGCCTGGCGCGCCGAGCTTGTGGGTCAGGAAAACGTCCAAGGGGGCGTGCAAGCGCGCCGCAATCTCGGCTGCTACAATCACGCCTCCGCGCGGAATCCCCAGCACAATGACATCGTTTCGATCGGCCCAGTCTTGCAG
>JANWVJ010000039.1 GCA_025056895.1 Thermoflexales bacterium | reverse complement strand
AACCCAGTATAGTCCAAAGGACATCCCACCCACCAAGTTGATGAGAAGCACACTCTCCGGAACCTGGACAACGCTGTACAAAAACATGCGGACGCTGTAAACCAAAAAAGCAATCGTCAGCAAGCGCGCCGGCCCGACTTTGCTTAGCAGCCACGCGCTGCCGGCCATGATCGGCAGCTCGGACAGCGCCGCAATCGTCCAAGCTAGTCCTACGAGAGCATCCGAGCCGCCCAGCGTTTTCACCGTCAGGCTGAGGAAGGCGCCCATTGCATAACCGGCCGTGGCGATCAATGTGACGCTGACCATGAACAACAACCAGGCGGGCTGCCGGACCAACGCCGGCAAGCCGCGCAAAATCGATCCACGTAACTCTATCGATCGCTCCGGCAGCCAGCGTAAAACCAACACGTGCAGGCCGAGAGCCAACGCAAAGCCGATAAAGATCACTCGAATGCCTAGCGCATCCACCAGAAAACCACTGAGCGAGCTGGTGATGATGAAACCGATTGATCCCCAAATCCGTTGTGCGCCGTAGCGTTCGCGATGTTCGCCTAGGGTAGCCAACGTCACGCTGTCCACTAGTGGAACGATGGCGCTATTGAACAAACTGAACAACGCCACTGGCAAAACGAGGGCCGCAAACGATTGGACCGTCGCAAGAAGCAACGTCGAAGCGATCAAACCAACGGTAGCCACCATCAGTAAGAGGCGTGTGCGCCCAAAACGGTCACTGAGCAGCCCCCACACCGTGCCGGCAAAGAGACCCACTAGCGGAGCAACTGTATTCAGCAAGCCGATCTGCGCGCCGCTCAGCCCGATGCTTCGGTAGTACACGTTAATGAAAGTAAAGTAGATGCCGAGGCCGCCAAAATACAGGGCATAGAGCGCTTTGAGAGGAAGGAGCGAGTGGTCGGCTCCGGCAGCATCATTAGATGGACTGGCTGTCATGCAAGATCAGTGACGTAGCTTATTTGAGACATGGTCGGATGCCATGATTGATTACATGCCGGTGTAATTGGATGCGCTGCCGACCACTTCGCTGGCCGGAATAACGATGCTAAGTGCTTGTGGATCATGTGCGCGGGTCAATGCCCTCAAACGGTCCAGTTCTCCTGCCATCACGGCGACCAGCAACACATCGCGTCGTGGCTCGTTCCACATGCCTTCTCCAGGCACCGTTGTCACAGGGCATTTCATCTCTGCCGCGATTCGGGAAGCAAGCGTCGGCGCGTCGCCGGATACGATCAAGCACAGCAGCGGCGGGCGGTCGGCTTGCCTGGAGCCATTCGATTGCGGCTGAGCGGCCGAGCCGTTGCCGGCTTGTCGCAACGCCCGTAGCAAGTCCAAGTCGCCCATTTCAAATTTGCCCAACACTTCGCCGCTGGCTTGGCGTAAGCGGGTGGTCGCCAACCCAACGCCAAACATGAGCGCATAGAAAACAGCCCCGGCCACCAGCATCACCTGGCCGGGAATCGGCCCCAGCGCTGAACGTTCGATCAGGATGTCCCACGTCGCAGCAATATGCGGGTGCAAATACAGTTTCAACAGCCAGGCCAGGCCAAGCACCAGAAACACCCATGAATAGTTGCGGCGGAACCGGCGCCCAAGGGCTTCCCACATGCTGATCGGAAACTCCGGGCGCAACAAGCTCTGTGCCAAATTCTCGGCCCAGTCGGGTTGTGGCCTGAACGGCGGCACGAGCATCGCGGCAAAGAAATCGGTTTCCATCAGGCGCGTGCGCAGACTCCACAACTCATAGTAGCGGTAGCGGCGCGCTTCGATCCACAAGAAGAGCGTAATGAGCAACGTGTTGAGCACAATCACACTGTAATGATGGGTGGGAGCGCTGAACGCAAAGGTGAGCGCTGCGCTGGTCACCAGGACGGCCCAGTTGGTCGTAGCGTCCAAGCGATTGCGCCAGGTATTGCTGCGCTGAATTTCGGCGCGATAGTAATGCACCATGGCGGTAGTGAATTCGGAGGCGCGTAGTTCATAGCCGCGAAAACGCCATATCGGCTCGCGCGCCGATGAGGACGCCGATTGTGAGGCATCGGCGCCCTGCGCAGCATTCGGAGGCAAATCATTCATGGGCGGAGGGAGTTTATCTCACATCCCGCAACGCCGGGTGACTCAAACGCTGTTTCAGAGCCAACCAGGCTTCACGCGCGCGCGGTTGATCCAGATCAGGGACAAACCCAAAATCCAGGTAGAGCTTGATAGCGCCAATCCGACCGGTACTGGTGTCAAGCATGGCGCGTTCATGCCAACGCGCAAGTTGTTTTAAGGTGAAGCTGAGGCCGGCCTTGGCCAGCCCTTTGCCCTGGTGAGCGCGACGCACAGCCACCCAGTGCACGCGCCCCCAGTCTTGGCCTTTGAAGTGGCGGTCGTACCATGCGCTGATCGTGCCCACAGCGCAGCCGTTCGGTCCAACGATGACATAGCACCGCCGCTCAATCGCGCCTGGGTCGTCGCCAAATTCGCGTGCAAACAACCCCGGCTGCACGGTAAAGAACGGCTCAGCGTCGCGCTGGATGTCCTCCCACAGTCCTCCTTCGTGCACACGGAGGGGACGAATACTATAGCCCTCCGGAAACGGCGCTTCGGGAATGTCGTTCAGATCAGAACGAATCATGGTCACCGGCGCATTATCCGGCGGCGATGCAACCGGGTTTGCCACAGTCCCACCGAACAAGGTGGCCACGTGATGCAGAGCCTGCTTTGGACGCCGATCGCGCGTGACAACGCCGAACGGACTGGTGGTCATACGGTTGGTCAAGGATTCTTCCGGTGCAGGGTGGTCGGCATAGCACCACAGGGTCATCCCACACACATAGGGCAGATCGAAGGCGCGCGCCTCCTCGCAAATCGCTCGCGCTTGCGCATCCTCGCCCAAGTCATTTCCGAAGACACCCCGCAGAGCTGGATAGCCGAATGCGCTGATCAGAATCGGCTTATCAGGGTAGCGAGTGTGTAGTGCATCCAGATGGTCACGCCACCATCGCACAGCGTCGGCGAAATCGTCATTCGGAGGCGCACGCCGGCCGCGGTCGCTCCAACTGGGATAACCGTTGACACAGATCACATCATCATTGGTGAACGCCGACAAGGGCATCCGGCGATCGGATACATGCGTTACCGGCCTTGAACGATCTAAGCGGCGGGCCAAATCGACCAGCTCAGCTTCGCCGGCAATTAAGTTGCCGGCAATTGCTTCTGGAGAATTTCCGTCTATCTCGTCGCTGATGCTCCACAGGATGATCGATGGATGGTTCACATCGCGTTCGATCATTTCTCGCACCTGTCGCTCGGCAAGGTGATCGCCGTCGTCTCGGTCAAGAGAGATCTCGCCCATCACCAACATGCCGATCTGATCGCACACATCGAGTTCCAAGGGGTGATGAGGGTGATGACACAAACGAACAAAGTTAGCACCCAGTTGCTTCATCTGTCGCAAGTCCTGTTCGACCTGTTCAGGATCAGGGGTCATGCCCCGGCGCGGCGCGTCCTCATGGCGGTTGAACCCGTGCAGCCGAATCGGCCGGCCGTTGAGAATGAATCGACCTCCAACAATTTCAACGGTGCGGAAGCCGATGCGCGTCTTGATCTCGTCGAATCCTGCGGAGTGGGCCAACGCAAAGGCAGCCGTGTACAAGGCAGGCTGCTCTGGCGACCAAGGTGTGATGTTCGGAGCGAGGCCGATGACGGAAACTGTCTGGGCAGTACGGCCCGCAACCAGCACCGGATGCGCATCACTCGAGAACACCGGGTTGCCGGAAGCATCGCTGATGACCAAGACAACGCCGGCCTCGCAGTCTTGATCGGTGTCGTTAACCACGCGAACGTGCGCTTCAAACACACCCGTTGCTTCGGCCACAAACACCGGTTGTTCTAGGCGAATCAATCCCTGACAGTCAAGCGCCACGTCGCGCAGAATGCCGCCGGCAGGTTGCAACCTGGGCTGCTTGGGCGGCGCTTCAGCGTCGCGGGGCATGTTATCTGCGCGCACGGCGATGCTGTTCAATCCGGGCCGCAACAAATGAGTTACCGGCAGGCTGAACCTTAAAAAGCCGCCGTTGTGCGCGCCGGCAAACTGACCGTTGACCCATACACGGGCGTTATCGTGAACCCCTTCAAAGCGCAAACTCAAGTGCTGTGCGGCGCACTCCTCCGGCAGATCGAGAATACAACGGAACCAGCCGGCGCCTTCATATCCTGTCAACTCAGGCAAACAGTCATCGAAGGCAATCGGAACGCGCACCTCGCGCCAGCGGCGCGTGTCGCAATCGGCTAAGTGGTACCCGAGTTGTTCTCCGGTTTGATTTGGGTCGGGCTGAAATCGCCACACGCCACACAGATCGATGCTGTGACGTGCATCATTTAGGTGGGCGCCGGTCATGTATTCCATCTTGCACTCTCCTTACCCGAATTTCGGATGCACGCGACCCGTGCATAGTTCTCTTAGTCAGACAGGCCGTTTGACAATTGCCCATTTGATAGAGGACGAAACGATCATTTTTATGATGTGAGAGGCAACTTGGCGCCAGCTTGTCGGGCTACAGCCAAAATACGATCCCAGATTTCAATCGGCACAGGAATGCCCTCTACCAACCGACGGGCGCGCGTGCGCTGTTCGAGATCACCGGGCATCAACACCTCCTCGTACCCCGGCGCCGGCGCAGAGGAAGTCACATACGCGCGTAGGTCCTCGATCAGGCGACGAAACTGATCTGCACTGATGAACGCATCGGGGCTGATGGCAATCAGACACAAGCCGTTGCGTTGGGCAGTTTCTTCGCCGACCGCAACGCCGGCCAGACATGCGCCGAGCACTTCCACCAATAAACCCAGGCCATAGCCCTTGTGACCAAGCGGCATCCCGAACGGCAGAATCGCGCCTGGCGGCGGGCCGTAGAATGCGCGCGGATCGGTAGTGGGATGGCCGGCTGCATCGAGAATGCGGCCTTCTGGCACAGGCTGGCCAGTATGCGCGCACAATCTCAGTTGCCCTTCACTGATCATGGCCGTCGAAGCATCGAAGACGATCGGCCGGCCTGAGCTAGGCGCAGCCCAGGCAATCGCATTCGTACCCAGTCGCGCCTCGCGCCCGCCAAACGGTGCGACGGCATGTTTGCTCTTCGACACATTCACCGTCGCCAAACCGAGCATGTTGTGAGAGGCGATCCGCTCGACCCATGATCCCAGCCGGCCCACGTGATTACTGTTGCGGCTGACCACACATGCAACGCCGGTGCGAGCCGCTTTGCCGCACACGACCGGAATCATGCGATGAGCGCCCACTGCGCCAAAGTTAAAACCGCAATCCACCACAGCCGTCGAAGGCGTTTGACGCACGATTTCGACAACCGCGCCGGGTTTGATTTGGCCGGACCAGATTTCTTCCGCATACTGCACGTAGCGCATTACGCCGTGCGAGTCAACACCCATCAAGCTGGCCTCGATCAGCTCATTTACCACAATCGCAGCTTCCTCGCGTGAAGCGCCCAACGCGCGAAAGAGCACCAGCCCCACCTGACGCAATGTTTCGGCGCTGAATTGCTCCACCCTGCTCTCCATGCTCGCCCCTATATCGATCATCTGGTGCGTATTATCATCAACAGCCTGTTCAACATCCGAATGACAAAGCCTATTCAGCCCACGGACACCCCACCCTCCGCCGATCAAGCGCCTGTATCCCAGAAGGCGGTTGTGCTGCTCACCGCGCACGGCCTGCACGCGCGACCGGCGGCGCGCTTGGCGCAAACAGCAGCGCGCTTCGACGCCCAAATCACGGTGCAAAAGCTGGACAGGCATGGCGCGCCGGTCGAGCCGGCTACCTCGGCGCACAGCGTCAGTCAACTGATGCTGTTGAACGCCCAACAGGGGGATCGCCTGCTGTTCACCGCGCGAGGCCGGCAGGCAGCAGAAGCCTTACAGGCGCTCCTAGCGTTGATCGATGGCGAATTGAATCCTCAGCCGGGCGACGCTTTGAATCAAGCCAGTATCAGGGAATGGACCAATACGGCGCCAAGCGGAGGAATCCAGGCGATTGCCGTGTCGGCGGGCATTGCTATCGGCTCGGCACAGCATGTGCAGCGGGCACACATCGCAACCGGCCATCGAACATCAGAAGCGTCGAACGTGCAGTTCGAACAGAGCCGGCTCGAGGCAGCTCTTGACCGTGCGCGTGACGAGATCAGCGCACGCCGGCGCGAGATCGGCGCAGCGCTGGGCGAGCAGCATGCCGCCATCTTTGATGCACAGCGCCTGATGCTCGATGATGACGCGCTGGCCGGTCGCGCCCGTCATTTGGTTGAGATACAAAACCTATTGGCAGAGGAAGCCTGGCGCAGAGCAGTTGAGGAGCTAGCCGCGCGCTATCAAGCGCTGCCCGATGCGCAGATGCGCCAACGCGCAACCGATGTGATCGACGTGGGAATGCGCGTGATGGCCCAGTTTGAAGAAACCCAGCGGACATCAACCTCTTCAACTTCCAGCGCACCCACAAGCGTACCACTCATCCTGATTGCCGAAGATTTCACCCCCAGTCAAGTGGCCGAAATCAACTCTGCCGTGACTGCCGGCTTGATCATGTTGAGTGGAGGCGCAGATTCCCATGCAGCGATCCTGATGCGCGCGCTGGGGCTGCCGGCCGTCGCCGGCGCCGGCCGTGCGCTCGCCTCCGTGCCAGATGGAACAACAGTGGCCATCGACGGAGTGACGGGGCAAATTTGGATCGACCCACCCCCGGACACGCTGGTGCAACTCGAAAGCAGACGGAGCACGTGGCAGAAGACGCACCCACACAACATCCGTTCCCCCAGCACTCGCACAGCGGCACACCCCGTCTCCGATCCAGATGGATGCACGACGCGCGACGGCGCACGCATCGACCTGGCAGCGAACGTGGGCAACTTGAGCGACGCACGCGCGGCTGCGGTAAACGGCGCGGAAGCGATCGGCGTACTGCGCACCGAGTTTCTCTATCTGACGCGCCGGCAACCGCCCGACGAGGACGAGCAAGTGGCAGCGTTGTTGAACATCGCGCATGTCATGCAAGGCCGGCCGGTTGTCGTGCGCACACTCGATGCGGGCGGAGACAAGGCCCTGCCATATGTGCCATCGCTGCCCGAAACCAATCCATTCCTCGGCGTGCGCGCCATTCGCCTCTCGTTGCAGCAGCGCGATTTGTTTGTCACGCAACTGCGCGCGATTTTACGGGCCGGCGCACATCACGACGTGCGCATTCTGCTGCCGATGATCTCGGTGGTAGAAGAAATCGAGCAGGCTCAGGCGTGCTTGGAAGAAGCCCATCATTCGTTGACGGTAGACGGCATCGCGCATCGCTGGCCGGCTGCGCTCGGTGTGATGGTAGAGACACCCTCGGCGGCGTTGATGGCCGACGCGCTCGCAGAACGGGTTGACTTTCTGAGCATCGGCACCAACGACTTGACCCAATACACGCTGGCTGTCGAACGCGGCAACGCACGATTGGCTGCGCTGGCAGACGGTCTGCACCCGGCAATCTTAAAGTTGATCAAACTCGTCGCCGAAGCAGCAACGCGACAGGGTAAGAAGGCCGCCGTGTGCGGCGAGCTGGCCGCCGATCCTTTGGCTGCGCCCGTGTTGATCGGCCTGGGCGTCACCGAACTCAGCATGAATCCGACCGCGATACCGAAGATCAAAGCCATTGTGCGCACGCTCGACCGCCACTCTGCAGAGCAGTTGGCAGCCGCTGCCCTGCAACAAGAGACGGCTCAAGCTGTGCGTCAACTCGCGGTGCAGTTTGCTGTACAGCGCCAAGTGGATTGAACACATTGACCAGAGAACAGGAACTTCGAGAATATTCTTAAGGAGTTGGCTCTCATGTCCAAACCAGAGACGGAACAGTATGGATTTCAGTTGGTGGAAGAACGCACGATCGGCGAGCTGAACTCGACCGTTCGTTTGTACCGTCACATCCAGACCGGCGCACGTTTACTGTCGGTGATCAACGATGACGAGAACAAGGTATTCGGCATTTCGTTCGCCACACCGCCCGAAGACTCAACCGGCTTGCCGCACATTCTGGAGCACTCAGTTTTGTGTGGTTCGCGCAAGTATCCGGTTAAAGAGCCGTTTGTCGAGCTGATGAAAGGATCACTGAATACTTTTCTCAACGCCTTCACCTTCCCCGACAAGACGTGCTATCCAGTTGCCAGCCAGAATCTGCAAGATTTTTACAACTTGATCGACGTGTACCTGGACGCGGTGTTCTACCCGCGCCTGACGCCGGACACGCTGCGCCAAGAGGGCTGGCATTACGAGCTGGAGGAGTTGAATGCGCCGCTGAGCTTTAAGGGGGTGGTATTTAACGAGATGAAAGGGGCGTATTCATCCCCTGACAATCTGCTGGGGCGCTACGCTCAGCAATCCCTCTTTCCGCACACGCCCTATGGCCTCGACTCAGGCGGCGATCCCAAGTGCATCCCCGACCTGACGTGGGAGCAATTCAAACGCTATCACGAGACGTATTACCATCCCTCCAATGCCTATATCGTGTTCTACGGCGATGACGACCCAGACGTGCGCCTGAAAATTCTGGATGAATATCTCAAGGATTTCGCGCCACTCGAACACTTGCCGAGTATCCCGCTGCAAGCGCCGTTCGGCGAAACACGCCGCTTTGAATATGGCTATGACGCCGGCGCGGATGCAAGCCAGAACAAGAGCTACTTCACACTGAACTGGATGCTGAGCGAAGCAACCGATGACGAAACGGTGTTGGCGCTGCACATTCTGTCGCATATTTTGCTGGGCACGCCGGCTTCGCCGCTGCGTAAGGCGCTGATCGATTCCGGCTTGGGGGAGAACCTGGCCGGCGGCGGGCTAGAAGATGAATTGCGACAAATGATGTTCTCAACCGGCCTGAAAGGGATTCGCGCTGAAGATGCGCAAAAGGTTGAGGAGGTGATTCTGCACACACTCGAACATCTAGCTGAAGCCGGCATCGAACGCGACACGATTGAAGCGTCGCTGAACACGATTGAGTTCGCCCTGCGCGAGAACAACACCGGCGGCTTCCCACGCGGCATTGTGCTGATGTTGCGCGCGTTGACCAGTTGGCTGCACGGCGGCGACCCGATCTCCCGCCTGGCGTTCGAGACGCCGCTGAACGCAATTAAAGCCAAGCTGGCCGCCGATCCACGCTACTTCGAGAAGCTGATCCGGCGCTATTTTCTGGAGAACGCACACCGCACCGGTGTGCTGCTTAAACCGGACCCTGAAGCCGGTCGGCGCGCCGCTGCCGAGGAGCAAGAGCGACTGGCCGCTGCGCGCGCAGCCATGAGCGAGGATGAGTTGAAGCGCGTGATGGCTGAAGCCGAAGAGCTGAAACGCCGGCAAGAGACGCCAGACCCGCCCGAAGCATTGGCGACCATCCCAATGTTGAAGTTATCCGACCTGGATCGCAAGAACAAGATCATCCCGCTTTCTGTTTCCGAGCTGGCCGGGGCGCGGACGCTGTACCACGATCTGTTCACAAATGGGATTGTGTACTTGGATATCGGCTTCGATTTGCGCGCCCTGCCGCAACGCTTGTTGCCATACGTGCCGTTGTTCGGCCGGGCGCTGCTGGAGATGGGCGCAGGCCAGGAGGACTTCGTCAAGCTATCGCAGCGCATCGGACGTAAGACCGGCGGCATTCGCTCTGCCACGCTATCGAGCGCCATTCGCGATCGTGATGAGGCCACGACCTGGCTGTTCTTGCGCGGCAAGGCCACCGTCGCACACGCGCAGGACCTGTTGGATATTCTGCGCGATGTGCTCTTGACGGCCTGGCTCGACAACCGCGATCGGTTTCGTCAGATTGTGTTGGAAGAAAAGGCCGGCCGCGAGTCCGGGCTTGTGCCGGGCGGGCATACGGTGGTCAACCGCCGGCTGCGCGCGCGCCTCAATCGAGCCGACTGGGTTGCCGAGCAAATGCACGGCATCGATGCACTGTTCTTCGTGCGCGATCTCGTCGAGCGCATTGATCAGGACTGGCCGTCGGTTCAGGCAGACCTGGAAGAGATACGCCGGCTGCTGCTGCGCCGTGACACGATGATTTGCAACATCACTCTGGACGAAGCAGCCTATCATCAGTTCGAGCCAAAACTAAGCGGTTTGATCGAACACTTGCCAACCGGCCGGGTTGAGCCGGCGACGTGGGGTTTCTCAACAGCCACTCACCCCGAAGCTCTAACGATCCCTGCCCAAGTGAACTTTGTGGGCAAAGGCGCCAACCTTTACCGGCTGGGCTATCGCTTGCATGGGTCGGCGTTGGTCGCCACCCGCTATCTGAGCACAACCTGGTTATGGGATCGCGTGCGCGTCCAAGGCGGCGCGTATGGCGGTTTTTGCTTATTCGATCATCGCTCCGGTGTGTTCAGCTATCTGTCCTATCGCGATCCCAATCTGTTGGGCACGTTGGCAAACTACGATGCCGCGCCCGAGTTTCTGCGCAGCCTCGAACTGTCCGAAGAGGAATTGACCAAGGCCATCATCGGCGTAATCGGTGACTTGGACACATACCTGCTGCCGGATGCAAAAGGCTACACCTCTATGCTGCGCTGGTTGGCCGGCGACACAGACGAAAGCCGACAACATCTGCGCGATGAAGTGCTGTCCACCACCGCCACCGACTTCAAGACGTTCGCAGAGACGCTGGAAGCAGTACAGCACGAGGGGACTATCGTCGTTATGGGAGCGGAGAAAGCGGTGGTCGAAGCCAACGAACAGATGACACAGAAGTTTGAAGTGACACGGGTGATGTAAGCATCGATCGGCCGCCTCGTCCATCCGCAGGGGGGTGGCCGATCCATCAGCGCATGGTTGCATCCAAGCGGAATTGCAGAATCTGGCCGTTGGCCGCATCGGTAACCAGTAACGTGTCGCCATCAACAGCCAGACCGGTCGGCAAACTGCCTGCCGGCATCGTCAGGCCCGTTTCTAGCCATTCGCCGGCCAGCGTGTAAGCCAACACCTCGCTCGTGCCCGGGCTGCTGACATAGAGCGTGTTGCCCGAAACGATCAAGAACGGCTTGTGATCAACCGAACGCAATACGGCCGGATCCATGTTTTGCCAAGCGGCCACCGTCCACGCGCGCACCAATCTGAACTCGGAATCGAAGACCTGAATGCGCTGGTTCCATGTGTCGGCCACATAGATGTTGCCGGCAGAATCCACAGCCAAGCCGACCGGCTCATTGAATTCACCCTCAGCCGATCCCTCTCTGCCGAACTGGGCGAGAAAGTTGCCGTCGCGGTCAAAGATCTGCACGCGCTTGTTGCCGGTGTCGGTCACCAGCAAACGGTTCTGTCGGTCAATGACAATGGCGCGCGGACCGAAGAAGATGGTGTTGCGCCCTTCGCCGTCGGCAGCGCTCACGCCGGGCTGGCCCCATGCGAACAGGAAGTTGCCGGCGGCATCAAACTTTTGGATGCGGTGATTGAAGGTGTCAGCCACATAGATCGACCCGTCCCGATCGATGGCAAGCCCCCACGCATCGTTGAAACGGCCGTCACCGATCCCCAATCCGCCTTGGGCCGACTGAACAACGTTATCCGCATTGAGACGGAACAGGCGATTTGCCTTGCGGTCGATCACCAGGCGGTCACGGTTGGCAGCGACGGCGATGCCGGTCGGCGCCTGCAAGCGCGCCGTCACAGCAGAAACGGCTGCCCCGGCTCCGGTTGCGATTTGGCCAACCCGATAATCCCATACCTGGGCTGCCAAGTCATTCCGCAGGTACAGGCTGAAGCGATGCGATGGCGACCAGGTATCGGCAGTCAGCGTCGTCTTGTTGAACACTTTCGAATAGCGGGTGAAATCGCGATTAAATATGATGTCCCACAAGGCAGCGCGCGCCGTTGGATTGAACAACGAATACGCAATCCGCTCCCAGGTCAGGTCAAAGTAGTCTTGCATCGGCCACCATACCAGCGTATAACGGAAGCGAGAATAGTTATCCAGCAACTGCGGTTCGATCTCACCACGTTTGGGATTTTGATCGCTGATCAAAATGGCTTCTAAATCGAGATAATCTACCGGTAGGTCATTGCCGATGAAACGGGCCTTGGGGAAGAGTCGCATATACCAGCTCATCGGCCAACTTGTTTCAGAGTCGTAACCGATGCGAATGCCGTCGCCGCCTTTCAGCCGTTTGGACAAATCTTCAAGCTGCTTCAAGGCCAACTTGACACCAGGCGCGCCGTGCGCGTAAAACAGAAACTCGCGCGTGTAATCGTAATTGATATAGGTGACCATGTATGCTGTGCGCACCGTCAATATGGCGCCGAACAAAATAGCCGCCAGCGTGATTGCCCGCCAGGCCCAACGACCGGCCATCCAGTGCAGGGCTGCCACCACACCCACCAACACCACGCCGGTCAACCCAAACGTGCCAATCCAACCTACCAATCGCGCCGTGTCGCCGGGAGCAATATCCAAGCCGCCGATCAGCGACAGCAGGCGTACGATCAGCGCCACCGATAGGCCGGCTAGGGCGCCAATCAACAATGTACCGGCAGGCATCTCGCTGCGCGAATGATTCGACGCGGGGCGCACCACCTGATCAACAAACCAGCCCGCGAGAAAGGTCATAGGCAGGGCTATGTGCACGGTCAGCCAGGGCATCTTCTCGCCGGCGATGGTGAAAATGGCGAACGAGGCAAGCGCCCACCAGCCGATAAACGCAGGCCATACGCCAAGGTGAGCAGGCGACGGTTGAGCCTGGGCTGGGATATCCGTGGCAGAGGATAACGGAGTCACAAGCGATGAATGCGCATCCGCGACCGATTCGGGCGATGCCGGAGCACGCACGGTAGAGCCGGCTGAGAGAACGCCATGCGCCAACTGCGCCAGGCCACGCCCGATCATCACGACAAACGCGCCGAGCGCGCCGGCCAGCGGCAAATACTCGTACAGCGGCACGAGCAGGAAATAGTAGTACCACGGTTGACTGCCGCGCTGCACAGGATGCTGGGCCATCCAATAGCCAAGCTGTCCGACAAAGCCCGTGCCGATGCCCGCCGCATTCGTAAATACGGTGGTAAACAGAGTCACCGTAATCAAGCCGAACACCGCGAGCACGATCAGCCACAACCGCCAGTTCCACGTTACGCCGATTGCCACGCTGACGGATGCCATCGCTATAGACAAGGCAAACATCGTAGTGATCACTTGCGTGTTTAGGCTCAGGTTGCTCATCGTGCCGAGCAAATCGATCGAGATCAATACCTCGCCGGTGAAGCGCTGCCAGAGCGGATTCAAGACCAACAACATGGCCGGCGCAGCCATGAACATGGTCGTCGTCACCATCACAACGATCAGGTTGAACCACGGCACATGAGCAACTGCTCTGTTCAACCACCAACCAAATGCGCGCCACAGCACCCAGGCGAGCGCTGCCGCCGCGCCGGCTCCGGCGAGAAGAATCACCACTGCAAAACCGATCAACTGCGCATTGAGCGAGAGCATTCCAGGCCCGCTTTGTATTACCCCATCGGCTAGCCCCAGAGCCTGCGATAACCAGCGCGCCAATGCTTCCATCGCAATGCACACAATCAGCATGGCGAGTCCGAGAAAGCCGACATACTGCACGGCTGCGACCACATCGCGCCACGACTGGCGCAGGAGATAGAACGCGCGCAAGGCCATCACGCCAGCAAAAACTACGACCCACGCCACGGTCAAAAACGAAGTCGATTTGTCCGTAGCGTGAAAGGCCAGTACGATCGCCAGCCCGACCAACCACGCAGCGCGGCGCGTTTCCAAGTAGCGCCAAACGCACAGCACCGTGAGCGTGACCCAAACCAAGATGAAGGCTTCCTGGCGGATATAGCGCGCGTGGTACAGGATAGACGGCGAGATCAGCAACAGCGCCGCTGTCACCAGCGCACCGACGCGGCCCAACTGCCGGCGGAAGAAATACGGCATGGCCACCAGCGCCACGCCAAACACCGCTGTCGGCAGGCGCGAGGTGAAGTCGTCGGCGCCGAAGAGGAAATAAGACAAAGCCGTGATGTGGAACAGAAACGGACCATGCATCAGCGGCGTGTGGCTAAATCCCTTGCCGGTGGCAAGTTGATACGAGAAATAGGTGTGCAAACTCTCGTCATGGCTCATCACGCGCGCGCCCAAATCCCAGAAGCGCGTTAGCACTGCCATCACAATCAGCGCCACATAGAGCACCTTCTCCCAGCTCAGAGCGGCAAACAAGGGACGGTCCAACCATGAGTTGATTTGCGCCGAGACAGAAATGCTGCGCTCTTCCTGAGGCGCCATCATCTCAGGGGAAAAGGATTCAGAGGGGCCAGACAGATAAACTGTGGACTCGATCTGTGCGTTCGGCAGAGTGTCGTTCTCGTTCGAATTCGCCATCATGCTGTTCTTCACTTTTGCTTGCTGATTGAGCAGAGCGTCAGACTACAGAATGTTCAAGCCGGCGCCGGCCTCAGCGTCCGCTATATCGTGATGCAACGTCTTGACGCAGCCACAATACCCACCTCGTGAGCTGCGATGAACTGTGTGTGCCGGCATCTGGTATGCCGGCATCTGGTATGCCAGCATCTAGCGTGCGCAGCATCAACCAGCGCGCCAGAGGATAACAGTTGGCAATCTCGGCGCAGGGGGCAGATCGAATTGAGGTAGCAGCAGACACATCAAACGCGCTGCCGATATAGGGATTGTCAGTTTGAAGGGGAATACTCCGCTGATCAACTGGCGCCGGCGTCAGCACGAGTTCGGCCACGCCGGGCTGAACGACCAATCGCGCGCGCGGCCAATCGCGCACCAACCATCGCACGGCAGGCGGCGCAGACTCCGGCAGTTCGATTGAGAGCGCTCTCGGCTCACCGCTCGCCCGCGCGCCGATCTCCAACATCAGTTCGCGCAGATCGCGCGCACCGGAGAGCATGGCAGACGAGCGATATGGCTCGGCCGGATTATCTGGCCGCACGTGATTGAGCCGTGCGCCTACGCCGACCGTGTGCACCAACAAACACGCGCCGGCAGCCAGCGCAACGCCGGCCAGCGCTGTCTGTACATCCCACGTCAGGGTAGTTGCCAGGGCAATGCCGGCGATCATGGTAGCGGCGATCAACGGCGCCAACAGCCACGTGCTCTGGCCTTGGCCGGCATAGAGCAACAGACCCAGATACCCATACACCATCATGACGGCAACCATGCCGGCCACCGCACTTACAACCGCTGCGTTCCGGCAATCGGCCAGCCCATACGTCAGGCGTTCGACAGCAACGGCTGCTAGCGCAGCACAGCCAATCCCTACCGGCGCGAGTCCATCGACCGAGTGGGCAGCAGTCACCAGCCATAGCAAGCCGCCCGCGCCGATCCACGCCACCCACGGCAACAGTGCGCCGGCGGTCAAACCATTCAAGGTACTCGGCGAGGAAGCGGTCACTTGGGGCGGGCGAACGACATCCCAAATCAACAGGGCAGCGCCCACAACGGCAGCCGGCCAAATCAGCGTTTCGTACAACAGAAAGCCGGCCATAGCGCGCAACATGGAGATGGGCATTCCGTGAGCTGAGAGATCGGCAGGGGCACTTTCAACCAGTCCGGCAAACCACAGGGCATAGCCGTTGAACACATCCCCCAGGCCGGCCAAACGCAGACTGAAAGCCGTTGCTCCCAGCACCCACGCGGCGGCAGCAAGCCCAGCATCGCTCACTGAAGGGCGCACTCCGGCCAACTGTCTGCCGGCGGCAAGAGCGATGACCACAGTTAAAGCAGGCGTGACTGCATCGGCGCCACACGCAAGCAGCAAGCCGGCCAAGAGCCAGCCAAGAGGGCGGCGCCACGGCTCAGCGCCGCCCACCCAAAGCGCCCACGCGCCAAAGGCCAAGCTCCAAGCGAGTTGCGCGCCGTCCGATTGGCGGGCGATGAACCAGAGAGTAGGCGATAGGGCGAGCAGCGCGCCGAACGCCAGGGCACGGATCGCTCCGAGCTTGCGCCGCAGCAAGGCCGGCAACCCGCACAGCAGGGTGCCCGCCAGCGCCGGCAGCCAACGCGCCGTTGTATCGTCTGCCCCGAACACGGACATGAAGACAGCTTGCAGAGCGGCAAACAGTGGATTAGCCGGGGAAACGATCTCACCGCGCGCGAGCGCCAAAGCCTGTAGCGCCCGTACTGCTTCCCAATCGTTCAGCGGCGCACCGCCCAGCGCCCATGCCCGCGCAAGCAAGGCAATTCCCATCACAGCCACCCAAAGTCCGCCTTCGAAGGTGAACTGGCGGATCAACACTGGATTGCGCTGAGATGACAGCGGTTCAGGTGATATCGGTTTAGATAGGTCGGTTGTCATCATTGACCAAGCGAAGAGCTGGGGAAAACGCGATAGATCACAACACTGCCAGATCGGAAGACCGGCCGGCCAAGTTGCTCGAACTTGGCCAAGCCCTCGGCGGAATAGCGAGCGCGTTCAGGCGCGCCCACGATCACATAGCGCACATTGAACTCATCGATCACAGCGCGGGCCGCACGATCGTCCACGCGATTGAAGAGGGCCTCAATCAATGGTTCGCGGCGCGCCGGCTCTTCGTAGTTGCCGCGCCACTGATGCTGATGACCGCCCCACCCCAATAGCGTGGGCAGGCCGGTAAATGCCGAGATACGACCGTTGTAAGAATACGCGCCGTAACGGTCAGCAGGCGCTTCAGCAATGACCGGCGCGCCGGTCACGTTTGCATTCAGCCAGTTGATGGCCGCCGCATCGTCGGGGCGGCTTGTTTTAAGGTACGCTGCTCCATCAAGGGTCGGCTTGCGTGTGAACGCGTCGGTGCGCGAGTACGCGGTAAACACAGGATAGAGCAAGCCGGCAGTGATCAACAGGCCGGCCAGTGAGCCGGCGAGGCGCGGCCAGGCGTTGCGGGCTGAGAACAATTGAATCAGCGCGTATCCGCCGGCAATCGCCCACACCGTCCAGGCTTGGTAGTAAAACTTGAACACGGTGTTCATGCGCGTGCCGAACATATCGCGCACGAACACAAACTCTACCGCTACCGTCAGCAGCGCTCCGCCCAGAAACAACACTAGGACAAACAAATCCGGCGCCGGCTCCGGCGCGCGGTCGGGCGCCCAGAGCGACGCCAGAATCAGCGTGACGCACAGCGCAGCAAATAGGAGCAAATACACCGGCGTCCAGGGATCAAGCAGGCGGGCAACGATTCGTTGTAGTGCAAGCTCACGGTTGACGCCAAACACACTGCCGCCTTGCATGACTTGAGCAAACAGATCGCGAAAGTACGGCGAGAGCAAGGTGATGAGGACAAGGCCGGCCAGCACGCCCAGTATGGCCAGCGCCGCCAAGCTCACCGCGCGCGCAGCCAACACGCTGCCGGGAATCTGTGTCGCGCGACTAACGCGCCGCACACTGGCTCCAACGAAAGCCGCGCCGATGACGATGAACGGAGCAAACATGAGGAAGAACTGCGGCCAGCGCGTGCCGTTGAACAGATTGAGACCGACGCCGGAAGCCTGCGAATCAAATGTAGCGTAAAACGGCGCATACAGCGTATAGCCCAGCACACCTGTCGCGGTTGCAAAAAGCAGAGCCGGCCAGATGGTTTCACGCCGGGCCAATCGCCCCATTACCAATCCGCCGGCAACCAGCGCCCCATACACCGGCAAGTCCCATGTGTTCATGAAGGCCAAACCGCCGACAACCACGGCAGATAGAGCCAGCAAGCAAAGCGAGAACACAGAAGCCCGCGAGCGGGAGAGCACGAGCGGGGAGAAAGCGCGATAGAAGTTGAAGGCGAGGGCAACGGCAATGAGTGTGAACGGCAAACCCATCACATGGGGATGATTATCGCCCAGCAAGAAACTAAAAACGGGCGACTCGGTGATCACTTCCTGATCACGTCCATCCGGTGTATAGTCGTGCACCACGCGCGACCAGTCCCACCACCAGTAGTAGCGGGTCGGCGCCAAGCCATTGCAATCGACCGGCTGAGCGGCAATCTGACGCACATCCAGCCAATCCCAAAAGCCGGATGGAAGCACTTTTGCACAGCGAATTGACTCCATCAGGCCGCCCTGATTGCCCATCACGGCAAGCAGGACGGCGGTCAGCAAGCCGGCGGCCAGGCCGGCGCGGGCGGGAGACGCCGAGGGGTGCAGCGGGGGCGCAGAGCGCTGCGCTCCGCGCGGTGCGCCCTGAGCGATGAACAGATTCCAGCCCAAACTGAACGCGCCGATGACCGTCAGGGCAAAGAATGTTGCATTCCCCAAGTTGAAAGCGACGGTCGGCGGCAGTCCGCTCAGGCGGGTGAGCATAGCAAGAATCACATAGCCGAAGTAGTAATAGCTGATGGAGAAGCCGGCCAGCCAGGCGTCGTTGGGGGGGAAGGTCGGGCTGCGCAAGATGGCATTCAGCATCATGATTTCCATGAACTTCTCGCCGCCGGCCTCCAGGATTTCAGGGTTATAAGCGCGATAGACCGCCCACAGCGCCAACGCACCGGCAAACAGCACCTCGGTGACGATCAGCACAAGGCGCGGCGGCAAGCTGAGCAATGGTTCATTGCAGCCGGGCGCGCACACGCGCCACAGGGCAACGCCGGCGACAAAGAGCACACACAACGCCATCAGCGGTGCGCCGACATGGTTGGCAGATAAGCCGGCAAGGACGATCCACCAATAGGCAAATCCACCCAACAACAGACCCAGCGCTTTGCTGATTCCATATCCGCGATCGGGCAGCGCGCGCAGCCAGCGTGCGGCGATCACCCAGCCACCCAGGCTAAACACTTGCAGCCATACATACCAGACGAGAAGATCGAGCATGATCAAATCAGTTGGCGTTTGCGATCAAAAGGCAACTCCGGCGTGTAGATCACGACAGATCACCCCGTTCAATTGTCAACCCTAGTAAACGTTGACCCGGTAAATGGTCGTGCCTGCATTTTGGTAGACGACGCTGAGATAGCCTCGGCGCACCATCTCGTCGAACTTGGCGAAGCCGGCCTCGTCGTAGTACACATGCTCTAGATCGCCCAGGATGATGTATCGCGCGTCGTAACGTCGAATCAGCCTCAATGCCTGTTCAATGTCCGGCGTGCCGTAGAACTCAACCAGATCATCATCGCGGTCGTACACGATGCGATCGCTGAGGGCAGCGCGCTGCTGGCGTTGATGCCATTGCCAGCCGACCACGGTCGGCAGGCCGGTGTAGATGGAAAAGCGATTGCCCCAGCGGTACAAGTTTCCGCCGGTCGTGCCTTCGATGATGGTCGGCGAGCCATCCACATGATCCTGCATCCAACGAATGGCCTCATAATCAAAGCGCAAGGGGAAGACTCGCTCTTTACCGGGGACTGCTTCAAAGCGTTCGGCGTAGCGCATGTAGGCCATGCCGTCTAACCCTTGCGGCGCAGCGCGTGTGTAGCGGTCGTTGATTTTGGCCGGCACGGCAAAGGCAGGATACATGGCGGCGACAAGCAAAGCGAGCGTCACGCCGGCGACAAAAGCGCCTTTTAACATGCTTAAAATTGCACCTCGGCTCGCTGAACCATCTGACTGGCTTGACATGCGTTCGAGCTGCCACAAGCAGGCCACCGACGCACTGACGCTCAGCAACAGCCAAACCTGAATATAGAACTTGAACACCGTGTTCATCCGCCCGATGTCGCCGCGCAAGGTAAACAGCTCGACAAAGAGGGTGAGGGCAAACGCCCCGGCCGTCATCAACCACAGCAAGCGGGTCGGGCCAGCTGTGCCCGGCATGAACGCGGCCAGTGTAGCCAACATCACCATCGGCAACGCGATCAGCGCAATCGCCGTCTGTTGGGCCAGGAGCACAGCGCCGATCAGTGTGAGGAGGCCGGCTATGACAGCCAGGGCCGTCCAGCGTCTCTGGCGCAGCACAGCCCAGGCGCCCCACACGAAGTACACGATCAGCGGCACAAGGAACACCCCGTAGATTGTGCGATACACAGAGAGCGGCGTTGTTTCGGCTTGCCAGCGATCGATCTGGTTGTAGGCCAAGCCGTAGTGCTCGAGATAGGGGACGTACAACGCGCGGGTGAGGATGACAAACCCGATCATGGCCGGCAAGGTGTTGAGCACAGCCTGCGCTAACGCGCGCCGTGTCTGCGCCCGCAGCGTCTGCGCCCGCGCCGCCTCCTGCCATGCGCCGATCGCCAGCGCCCCCAGCGTGAGCGCCACGTACACCGGATAGTCCCAGGAGTTGGTCGGCCACAATGCGCCGACCACGAGCGCAGCTAGCACAACCAGCGACCAACGGCGCAAGCCGGCAGCCAGTGAGATGGCAAGAGCCACTGCCAAATAGACCAACGGCATGGCAATCATGTGGGCATGGAGGTCAGCGTACAGGAACGTGAAGTGGGGAAATTCGGCAATCGGCACTGCTTCGTGCAAGCGGGTCGGGTTCCAGTAGGGCCAGTTTGGATAAATGGGCAATGGCTGCCCTTGCACCCACTTGAACAAGCCGTTCACGGTCGCCAACAACGGCGATACTCCCTCTTCTACGCCGCCTAACTTTTGCCAAGCCGGGACGATCACATCGGGCTGTCCCCAGTTGCC
>JANWVJ010000038.1 GCA_025056895.1 Thermoflexales bacterium | reverse complement strand
GGGGGTGGTCTGTGGAGCAGCGCCCCCTTCTCGATGATCAACAGCACTGTCAGCGCCAACCGGGGCAACGGCGGGGGCGGCATCAGCGCACAGGGGCAGACGGCCCATCTGACCTACACCACCATCGCCAGCAACACCGGCATCGGGCTGTTCTTGAGCGCCAGCACGGCGGCCCAACTGCGCGCCACCCTGCTGGCCGGCAACAACACTAATTGCGCGTTGTTCGGCGGCGCGACACTCACCAGCAACAACGACAACCTAAGCAGCGACGCCACCTGCACAACGCTCACCGCGTCGAACGACCTGACCAACACCAACCCCTTGCTGCGACCGCTGGCGTTTGCCTCGCCGTTCGACTTCACGCCGACCCACCTGCCCATGCCGCACAGCCCGGCGTTGAACCGCATCCCGCCGGCGCGCTGCATCTCGACTGACCAGCGCAACGTGGCGCGCCCGCAAAACGGCGCGTGCGATGTGGGGGCGGTGGAGATGGCCGTTTGGCGCAGCTATGCGCCGATCACCAGAAAGCCGTAATGAGCGACCGTCGTCGGCGAGAAGAAGTCCAGGGTTAGGGGCCGGCGATCAGACCGGCGCGGCCAGGTCGTACTGGTCTAGGCGCACTTTGTGTGGCTCGAGTGTCGGCGCAATTCGGGCAATCAACTCATTTTCATCATCGGGCAACTCATCGGCTGCCTCGGAGAGTGTGTTCAGCCACGCCATCTCGCGCTTGTTGAGAATAAACTCGCCAGCCTGATAGCCCTTGCGCAAGGTCTCGAAGGCGAGTTGGGCGGCGCGGCGGGTGCGCCGATAGCCGGTTGGTTCGTTCACGATTTCGCCGGCCAGCTTCAACACCACGTCCGGGCGCAGGATATAGGCCTGGGGGTCATAGCCGGCGTCTGTGGCAGCATACCAATCGCGCAACAAGCGCGCTTTGTCCGGGCCTTGGCCGGTGGCATGATTCATCAGGCGCGTGGCGTAGATCAGTTGCTCAAGAGAAACGGTTGGGGCCATGCCGCCCAACAGTTTGACGTTCTGCACCGACTCGTTGCTCCACAGATCGGCCGTGACACGCGCGATGTTGCCAACCGGTGAAAGGTGCGCGCACGCTGCCTCGGCCCCTTCGCCAGACATCGGGCAGCCGGTGATGGCTTTCAGGAAAGGATTCTCATAGGCGCAATCTTTTCCGGGACCGATTGCGCCGCGTTCGTGCGCCACGAGGGCGCGCGCGACGGTCATCACCCGCACAGCAGCCGCCCACACCTTGGGGATATAACGCTTCTCAGCCAAGACCATGGCTGTGTTGCCAAAGCCACAACTTGAATCGCCGGCCGGGATCACGCCGTAACGATGGCTGACGTCAACGATCATGTCCCATAGCCAGGCCATGTCACGGCAAGCGAGCACGCCTAACGCAAACACAGTCGCCGGCAGGTCGGCGTTGACCAATGCCTCATCGTGCACTTCCTTGCCGCCGGTGGACTCGATAGAGAACATGTCTGCGCCGGCCTGCGCATTCAGTTCAAAGCTGCGAATCATGCATTCCCACAAATGGCCTTCACGCTGCAACGGCGGACGTTCGTGCTCTCGGATGTCGTTGGGGGTCACTCGCAGGGCGCTTTTCAGACCGTCACTTTGCGCGTACTTGTCCAGTGTGGCGCGCAGAATAGCCGTGATCTCCGCGCCCCACTCGGGCTGCAAAGTCATCGGCGGCAACAGTTCGAACTCGACTACCAGGCCGGGCGCATGTAACTCGACGGCGCGTTGACAGGCGCTTTCGATCATGTCCGCATACTGGGCGCGCACCTCCGGCATCGTGCCGGCCTCGATCTCCATCGGCGGCAGAGTGAAGTTCAACTCTGGGTAAACCGTGCCGCCGCCGATGACCAGCCCGCTGCGCGTCACGACCGGCTTCGGCGCATAACCGAAGACAAATGCATCCAGGTCTCGAATGGCCAATTGCGTGTACGTGTTCATAAGGTGTGTTCCTGTCCCTGCCTCAACAGATATTGTCTTGTGACTACGCTCTAACAGGAATTGTAGGAAGCACAGCCACGAACACTTGCAATTGTGTGCGCCTGCGTGGTGTACTGGGGCCGTGGTTTTGTGTTTTGGTGCGGCGTTGTACTTTAGGAATCACACATGTGTGCGCCCCATTGTGTGCGTTGCAGACTAAAGAGCGCGCTGCCGGCGGCGAAATTCGCCCGGTGTGTAGCCGGTCACTTTCTGGAAGACCTTGGTGAAGTAACTTTGATCGTTGAAGCCACACTCCAGGCAAATCTGGATCAGGCTCTTCTCGCTGCGGATCAGCAGTTCTTTGGCCCGATCGACCCGCATGTGCGTCAGCAAGTCGGTGAACGACTGACCAAACGTATGCTTGACCACTCGGCTGAAGTGCGAAGGGGATAGACAGGCTACTCTGGCCACCTCGTCGCGGGAGAGGTCCTCATGCAGATGCTCCTGCATG
This sequence comes from Thermoflexales bacterium, assembly GCA_025056895.1. Taxonomy (GTDB): domain Bacteria; phylum Chloroflexota; class Anaerolineae; order J036; family Brachytrichaceae; genus Roseilinea. The sequence goes on along the minus strand of JANWVJ010000038.1, from coordinate 18,412 downwards.
TACTGGATGGCCTTGCCGAGCATGACGCTGATGGGATATTGGGGATTGGCGTTAATCGCATCCATGATGCGTTCGAGCATCGCTACCAGCCAGGTGGTCAATGCTTCTTCGCCTTCGATGCCGGCCAGCGCAGCCAACGAGGAATAGTTAGCGCCCAACAATTCAGAGGGATCGGCGCCGGCCTCCACTGCGCTGCGAGACATCATCACCACCAATTCCAACAACAGGCTTTTCAGCAATGCCGGCCGATCTCGGCCAAGGAAATAAATGCCCACCAGCACCCGATTGAGGATGCCGCGCGCCGTGCGCCGGTCGCCTTGTTTAACGGCGGAGATTAAAGCCGGCTCCTCCACCAGATACACCTCGCGAATGGTCTGATAGGTGTGATTCTTGAGCTGGTGAATGGCCCTGGCGCGCTCACTTTCGCGCTGGGCAGCCAGGCGCTGCAATTCCAAATACGCGGCATTGGTCAGGTTCAATTCGACGGCCAACGCCTGCAAGCCGGCCACTGCCTCGCGAATCACTTTGACCGGCAAGGCGCCGGCGCTGTGATCGGGGGTTGGGGTGCGTGTGGCTGCAATCAACCCACCCACCACGCGCATGTTGTCCATGACCGGCACAGCCCATAGCAAATTGTCTTGTGGGCACAGCAAAATAAACGGCTCTCCCCAGCGGGCCGACTCCTGAATCGCCCGTTGGCGCGCGGCGATGCATTCCGCATGAACGGCGCAGGCAGCCGGACATTCGCCGCTGCCTTCTATGACTTGTCCGTTCAGATCGGCCAACACGCACGGCAAGCCCCAAGCTGACGCATACGCCTCGGCCAGCGCCTGATATCGAGAGCGAACGCTCTCCAGCGCAACCCCATCTGCCTCTGACTTGACGGTTTGCATAGGCGTTGATAATAGCAGCCATGATTCGACACCCTGTCTCTATCTACATCAACTGGGCCGCTTACGACGAACTATCGGACAACGTTGAGCTGACAGAAGAGCTAGCAATGCGCCAACTGGAGGAGTTGCTGCGTCTGCGCCGGTTGGGTGTGCGCTTCGACTACTACCTGATGGACGCCTTTTGGTACGCCCGCGACGGAGGCTATCGCACGTGGCGCAAGCCGCACTGGCCGAATGGGCCGGATGCTTGGCTGGAGCGTTGCCTGAGCAATGGGGTGTTGCCCGGCTTGTGGGTATCAGGCAACACCACCCATAGTCATGACCCTGTGCCGGCTTGGCGCGATTCACTCGACGCAGGCGGCTGGGGCTGTTGCATGTTCAGCGGCGGCTTCCTCAACCATTTTTTGGAAAGCTTGCGCCTGTGGTATGCACGCGGCGTGCGCCTGTTCAAGTTCGACTTCATGCACTTTGGGGCAGCCACGCCGGCTTTGGAGCGCAGCATGTTGCCGAGCGAAATCCGCGCCCACAACATGGCAGCGTTGATCGCCGGCCTCAAGCAATTACGCGCCGATTGCCCTGATCTGATGTTGCTGGGCTACAACGGGTTTGAAGAGCCAATCAAGATCGGCGAGTCATATTACCCACCCCAAAGCAACACCAGCCTGCCGATCCGCAAAGTGCTCGATACAAAATGGCTGGAAGTGTTCGACGCGATGTATTGCGGCGACCCACGCCCGGCGGATGTGCCGGCAGCCAGATTCTGGCGCGCAAAGGACGTGTACTCGGATCACATGGTGCGCGTGTACGAGCTGAACGGCTATCCTCTAGCGCGCATCGACAACTCCGGTTTTATGATCGGCACCACCGGCACCTGTTACTATCGCAAAACAGCGGCCTGGAAAGGCATGTTGCTGCTGTCTTTGGCGCGTGGGGGTTGGGCCAACACATACTACGGCAATCTCGATCTGCTCAGTGGCGCTGATGCCGTTTGGTTTGCCAAGGCGCAATCGTTGTTTCTGCCATTGCAGGCGTTTGGGCAAAGCATGACCTTTGGGGCGCTGCCGGGCACAGCACAGCCATATGGTTTTCTGAATTTGGGTCGCAACCGCGCCTTAATTACGGTTGTCAATCCGGCCCAGGCGGTTTTGGAGGTCGAGCTACCGGCGTTGCCGCCGGAGATCGGGAATGAACGACGCATCCTTTTCTGTGACGCCGGCTTTGTGCCCAGCCTAGACCGGCGCCACGTTCGGCTGGGGCCAGAGCAGATGGCCGTGATCGGCGCAGGGGCGTATGCCGCACCGGAACACGAACTGGGCACCCAAGAGGATGTTGTCATCCCTTCCGACATTCGGCGCGTGCAAGCCGATTTCGTACAGGCCGGTGACAGAGCCATCACAACCACGCTTCAGGCGCCAGAGCGGGCCGGCTTGCGCATCGTTTTTCGGCAGACCGATGCTCGGGGTATCGCCAAGCGCACGACGGGCGGCAGCCCGCCGAACGGCATATCACTGGGCAAGCTGCTCACCGTTTCTGCACACCAAGCCGGGCGGGAGATTGCGCTGGATATCGAGTACGACAAAGCGATCTGGAGCGGCTTGTCCTGGGCGGTTGCCGAGGCGCCGGCGAATCGTTTACAGGCCGGCGCGCCGATGACGATCCACTGTGAGACGAAAGAAGGCGACGCTGTTACGCTGACCGGCGATGTGTTCGCCGTGCGATACGACTCCTAGCAGCGCCTCGCCCCAACCTTGCTAGGCCGATTCAAAGCGCCGAGGGAAGTCCGGACGTAAACCGATCTGGCTGACGTCGATCGGCACAAAACCCAGCGCAAAAGCCGGCGAGCCTTCGCCTAGTCGAAAGTCAGCGCCGGCCAGATCAATAAACTGTGGATCGGCAATCACGCTATTGGCGTCAAAACCCATGCCACGCCAGGTATCCCAGCGACCTAAAATTGTCGATATGCCGTCAACAAACACGTTGCCCTGCGCTTTCCATATTAGGTTGTAATCCGAAACCTGAATACGGTCCTTGCGCCAGTTGATAAATTTATATAGCGCACCACGCCTATGCGTGATGAGAACAATGTTGCGCTGGTAAACGTGATCTTTGCATTCTTCGCCGGCCATCTCCATAGACATGATGGCCGAGTCATTTGTATCACCCACAATTAGGATGTTGTTCTCGATGCGATTGGCAATGCCTTTGGCGAAGATGGGCTGATTGTTCGACGTGCCCACAATGCCCCAGATAATGTTGTTTGTAACGGTGAAGTAATCGGTGGCGTCATCGAGGTACATGCCACTTTGCAGATCAAATTCCGTGTTTCCGGAATTGTGCACCAGATTGTGGTCATACACATTGTCGCGTCCAGGCCCCCACGACTCCATCGCACCTGTATCTTGGCTGTCCTGGTTGACATGATGGATGTGATTGAAGGCGATCACGTTGTGGCGCGAATGCAAAAAGTCATAGTGGTTATCCCACGTTACGCCGGCCACCTGCTCCCGCAGCAACTGATAGCGCAACCCTTTGATCGTTGTGCCATAGCGTGGCATGTGGTGGACGTGATTGTGCACAATCCAGTTATGGCCGCTCTGCTCAATGTACACACCTGCACCGTGGCCGATCAATCGGCCGCAATGATGAATGTGATTGTTCTCTACGCGATGATGATGGTTTACATCCGGCATGCCAGGTGGCAGCCCTTCCAGCGACACGCCACAGTAACCATGCTGTCGGATGAGGTTGCCATACAGCACGATGCGTTGGGCATGGCCTAAGATACGAACACCACTGCGACCGCCATTCTCAATCTTACAAAAGCGAAACGAACAGTCCTCAGCACGGGTGACGCGCACTGCATCATCATTACTCATTCGAATATCCAGGCCCTCAAAGTGCACATTGCGCACCGGCTGCTTAGCCGAACGGCCCTCAATAGCGATCACATGCTCTGCCGAGGAAACGACGATTTGCTGCTGGTCAATAGGAAGCTGGATCGGCCATACATACACCACTCGGTTAGTTAGATCAATCTGGCACTCACCTGCCTGGGTCAGCAACGCTAATACGTTGAGCACAGCATAGCGATTGCCCGCGGTGATCTTGTAGTCACCCAAGTCGCCACGCAGCCGGATCGTGCGCCGTCGTACATCGAGCGCTGCGATCGGGTGCACAAAATTGAACCAGTTATATTGCGGCCAGATTGACACTTGCGCGTTGCTCAAGTTCCACGCTGCGGAGTCGAGGGCGTCCAGATCATCGGCGTGATACTGCAAGCCGGGCAGACCCGAGCCGCCGGCCGGCCCGACCGTGCGAAAGTAGCCCTGCTTAGGGGCGCGTGCCACAGCCATCCGCACACCATTCTCAAAGACCTGGGTTGGCTGTATGCCGGCAGGTAAGTCGGCGCGCCAGATACCCTCTCGCCAAGGCTGCCAATGTGTTAACCGGATGCCGCCGATGAGCTGAGGATGCTCGCCCGGATACGCTGCGTAAGTGATGCGATGCTCAACCGTGCCTGTATCTTCTGTCGTGAAAGTCAACCCAGTGGGTAGGTAGTACATGCCGGCGCGGATCAACACTTTAACATCAGCAGTCAACCCCTGACGCACCTTATCGCGCACGGCTCGTTGCGCTCGTTGCAACGTGGCAAATGGCCCATTGTTTCCCTGCGCATTCGGAGTGGGCAATTCACCGCTCCAGTCATCATTTCCATTCGGAGCGACAAAGAAATCGGCTTTGGGGAAGCTACTCATGGGCGAAACTAGTCTAACGCCGGCGCTGCACGCAGCGAGGGCTAGAGTTGTGGCTGCCGACGTGGCAGCAAGAAATGATCTGCGGGTGTGAATAGAGGTCATCTTATAATCTGCTCCTATTCGGCCCGATAAACAGAGGTTGCTGCTCCGAGCCTCTATAGCCGTCTGCCTGTCCCGATCACGCTCGCCGCCACCCTATCCGCTCCCTGAGGCATAGCGATATCACGAACCGCATCACACAACACCCCATCGACATCCTGCCAGACGTAAGGAACAGATAACGAGCAGCTTTCGTAACACCAAACGATATTGTTAACGGTTGTTCGGTTTCAGTCAATCACCCATCAGCAGTGCTGGGAAATGCTAACTAGATCAGGCTTGTGTGAGTTGCAGTAAGCCTAGTCCATCACCATCCCTCACCATGCCTCGGAGGCCTCGAACATCGGCGCCAGTAACCGGTCGGTCGGCGCGTAATCGTCTGTCAAAATGATCACGCCGTTACCCATCACTGCTCGTAATTGACCTTCAGAAACCAGCCAGTCATCCACTGCAAGCTGGGCATCACCGCCGTACAGGTGGCGCAATTTCTCTAGATTGATCGGGGCCGGAGAAGCCAAGATCACGTAGGTGTTGCGCGCCAATGTTTGCCAGTTGTGACCGGTTGGGATGAGGTAAAGATGATCAAACGTGCGACGCAACGTGCGCAGAAACGCGCCGACAAACGATTGCCCTGGGCCATCGATCAGATTGAGCATGTAAATGCCATCGTCGGTCAAATGCCGGCGCACCAACTGATTGAATTCATGAGTAGTCAGGTGATAGGGCACCGAGAAGTCATTGAAAGCATCGCCCATGACGAAGTTATAGCGCTGCGCCTCGTCCAGATGCGTTAGCACCAGGCGTGCATCTTCGTTGAAGGTGCGAATGAGCGTGTCGCGCCGCAAGCCAAGCAGTTCATGGGCGACCAGCGTGACGCCGGGATCGATTTCAGCCACATCGATCGTTGAATCGGGATAGACATATTCGACATACTTGGGCAGGGTGTAACCACCGCCGCCGATGAAGAAGGTGCTCAACCGGCCATCCCGCCCTTCCACGTACTCCAGCACTTCCGCGCCCACCTTCTCATAGCCGTATGCCAGCTTAGTGGGGTTCTCCAGGGCAGTGTAGCTATGCACCAGCCGGTCGAGGATGAGGGTCATATACGTCACACGATCCTCGCGAATATCTTCGCGCACTTTGATGCAAAAGTAATTCGTCTCACGCAAGCATGGGCCGGCCAGGATAGATCGCACAGGAAAGACAAATGGGGCAGCGATCACTCCCAACGCGACGATCGCCGGCACAATGCCTCGACGCGTCCATTGTCCGATCAATAGCGCGATCACTAACAGGATCACTCCCACACCAAGCAAAATGGCACGCGTGCCAAACCATTGAATCAGAAAGTAGCCGGTAGCAAACGTGCCCAGAATGCTGCCCAGCGCCGATGCAGCATAGATGCGCCCGATTACACCACCGGTCTTGCTCAAGTCTTGCAAAGTCAGTTTGACCACCAGGGGCGAGATGGCACCCAGCAATGCACTGGGCAGAAAGAAAATGGATGCGAAGTACAACGCCATACGCGCCACCAGCGGCAGGCCGGCGATGCGCGGTAGGCCGGCTTCACCAAATACCGTCACTGTGCCGAGAATGCTGAAACTCCCCAGTCCGGCCAAAGCAAAAAGTAGGCCCAACATACGGCGCGATGCCAGTCGGTCGGCTACTCTGCCGCCGATGTAATTGCCCACGCTAATGCCGGCCAGAATCACGCCGATGATGCTCGTCCAGGTATATAGCGACACACCGACATACGGCGCAACTAGCCGGCCAGCAACCAGCTCGATGGTCATGATGCACGCGTTGCTGATGAACACGATCAAACTGGGTTGCCACAACCAATCTTTGCGAGACAGCTCAACGCGCGCAGGCGCAACCGACGAAGGCGATCCGGTCGGAGGAGGAAGAGATTGCCCATCACATGTTGTCATGGGCTAATGCTACCGGATTCAAGAGGAACTCCTATCGCAAACTTGTCGTCGGCCTTTAAGCTTGATTTCACTCACCCTGCTGAACTAGGATGGACGTGTAAATCTGCGGCGCAATCTCCAACGTCTGATTTGAAGCGAGGAGCACATAGGGCACAACGTGCAGTTGATAGCGGCCGGCGGACAAATCAGACGGTAGATCGATCACATAGAACGCAGCCAATGAGCGGCCGATCGGTGCGTTTGGTACAGCGTATGGTGCAGCCAAATATTGGTCAGATTGCACCAGCCATTCACCTGTCGGATTAACTAGTCGCAACGAAACCCGCGTATCGGGAGGCAAGTCAGCGAAACGCGCAAGAGTCCAAAAGCACGCTATCTCCAGTGCCCTATCACCGACATGCAGGGGATTAAACACATGACACCCGACAGCCCCCAGTCCACGGGATTCGCTCCCCCCCGTGTTGACGCGCGATTGCAACGGCACGGGGACAGGCGTCTGCTGATAGGGCTGAGCAAAGCGAAAATAGCGCAGACGCAAATTGTGAAAGGCCGGCGCATGTTCGGTGTAAGCGCGCCCCTGCGCTTGGCGGCGCAATAGCTCAGCCACAATATGCGTCGGATCGATGACATCTGACTGCCACTCCAGCAACCAGGCGCCTGATGCGCCGGCCAACTTTTGATTCAGGACCGGAGCAGCTCGCTCGTAGTCCAGCACGTGTCGAACATCGAGCACTGGATCATCCGGCAGGGCAATCCAGCCGGCGTCGCCGTAGTAATACGCGAACACCGGCGCAAAGTGGCCGGACACCAATACAACCTGTTCAGTGGGCGCAACCGTTCGACGCAGAAAAGCTGCCGCACCGCGGTAGTCTTCATTCGCATAGATGGGATCGGTTCGCCAAGCCCACACGCCGAGCGCGGTGAACACCAGGCAAACTGCGCCAATCCCAGTTGACCAGCGCACATAGGATTGCGCCATCGGAACAAGCGCGATGCCCAAACCGGCTACCCAGAATGGCGCAACAACGGCCGAGTAACGCGCAGCGTATTTGCCGGTGATGGCGCAGAAGACAGCAATGCCGATCAGGCTGAGCAAGCCAACTGCCATCACAGGCCGCGCTTTCAAAGACAGGGTCGTCGCACTCAACATGACCCCAGCAGCGAATGTCGTTGCATAGGGAATCCAGCTCGCCGGCAGATTGCGCGGCAAAATCAACGACGCCAGACTATGCGCCAACGTTGTGAACACGTTCAGCGGATCGCTGAAGCTGGTGCCATACGCCGAGCGAAACGAGAGCAACCACAACGTCCATGCGCCGGTCAGCAAGGCAATACTCACCAGTGCGACAAGCGGCGCTTTGAACGTGCTCAGCATCACCGGACGCGGTCGTTGGCGCAACACCTTGATTCCCCAGATCATCACCAGGACAACTTGGCCGGCGATGATGAACGAGGCCAATACGTGCGCGCTGAAAGCCGCCAGGCACAATACAGCCCATGCTGCCCAGTGAACGGCGCGCCCTGTGCTGCGCATACAGCGCGTCAACACCACAACAAACGAGGCAAGTGCCAGCATCGTAACCAGCGCATACATGCGCGCTTCCTGCGAGGCAGCGACGTGGGCCGGCCACAGCGCCATCAACCCCAGCGCCCACAAGCCGGCCGTGCGTTGCGCCCTCAATGATCCAAGCGATGCAGCCAGCGCAACGGTGAGCAAGCCGGCGAAGACAGAGACCAGCCGCACGCTGAATTCGCTCTCCCCGGCCAAGCGCGTCCAAATGAACAAGACGAAATAGTACAGCGGCGTGTTGAGTTCAAGCGCGCCGGCCTGGGTCAGAACGTGACCCAGGTCGTTGCGCACGAACATGACGGAATAGCCTTCGTCGTACCATAGGCTTTGTGCATCTAGGCCGATCACACGCACTGCAAAGGCCAGGAGCAACAGCAGCGTAGCAAGAACGAAGAAACGACGCTTGGTGATGGACAAACTAGCCTCGCGCAGTATTGAGGTAGCAGCTAGCGCCGCACGAGGGGCACGTAACATCGCAGCGGATTCGACGGGCCGGCAACGTGCAGGGTAAACGTCTGTTCATCATAACCGCCCTGTCCGTCTGCCACGCGCACGCGGACTGGGAACACGCCGGCCAGAGGCGGCGTGCCGTATATGAATCCCGACGAGGGGTCGATGCTGATCCAAGTCGGGGCTTCGACCAGTTGATAACTCAGGGCAGCCTGATCTGCATCGGTCGCATTCACGTTGTAAGCAAACGGCGCACCCATCACGCCAAACGTCGTGCGTGGGCGAGAGAGAATCTGCGGCGGGGCATTCTGCGTTGGGCCGACTACGGTGATGGTAAACATCTGTGTGCCGGTCAACGCTTGGGCATCTTGAACGCGCAGACGAACTGTAAATTGTCCGGCCTGCGAGGGCTGCCAAGTCACAACACCGCTGGTTGCGTCCACTTGCATCCCGGCCGGACCGTGTTCCAGCGCATAGCTTACCTGCACCAGCACATGTCGTTGGCCGGTTGGGTCAGGGTCGTATGCATCAGCGTTATAGAAATAATGCCGGCCAACTTTTGCCGTTGTGATGGGCTGGGACGTGAAGTACGGCGCATCGTTGGTTGCGCCGCCAAACGTAACAGTCGGCACGGGAGTGAACCCGCGCACGTATTGCGGTTCGTAATGGACACGAAAACGAGCTTGTCCACCGGTTTGGCGTAGAGCGTGAACATTGCCCAGCGGATCGAATAATTGCACCGATCCATTTGCGCCGCTCAAAGTCGCTTCCGTCTCTTGATCGGAGTTGTTGCTCCAGATAACCAAAATGGTCTCATCACCGTTCTTGAAGAAATGGCCTTCGACAAAAGCAGGCGTTCCGGTCAATCGCCCGTAGTACGTTGCCGTCTGAAGCTGATCGGCCAGCGCGCGTACCGCCAGAGCGCGCTCGGTCAACGTGCGCGCCGGTTGTTCAAATTGATAGAGCAATTGCTGATCGTAGTTATAGCTGTAGAAGAACACTTTCTCTGCGCCAACGGCTAGGTTGCCGACGACGGTTTTGGCGGGCGAGAGCAATGGCACAACTTGACCGCCGCGAAAATAGCTCAATTCTCCGCCCGGCCAGTGCAAACCGCCACGCAACGGAGACAGCGCCTCAGTGTTCCAAACGGGCCGCGTGATTCCGTAGCCAGACATGATCTGGCGATAGACGTTGATGCTGCCGCAACAACCGTCCGGGGAGAGATTCTCGCCGTTTCCCTCCTCAAGATAATGAACCGAGAGCACATCGAACAGCGTGAAGGTGGGGTTTTGTTGTTGGGCTTGCAGCAGGGCGCGCAAAGTGGTCGAGTCTCCCTGATACAAGTCGGCCGCAAGAATGCGGGCGTCGGCGTTCACGCCGCGCACAGTCTGGGCCACTCCACGCAAAAACGTGACGAAGACGGCTGGATCACATGGCTGCCACCACCCACATCCATCAATTTCATTGCCCACGATCCAATAGTCAACTTGATCCCGATAGGTCTGCGCCACAGTGCGCAGATTTTGGTAAAAGGTGCTGGTGTAGTTGGCGACACCCGGCGGCGCGCCGCCGATCAACTTAAAGATAGGGGTTACATCCTGTGCCAGGGCCTGGCCAATAAATGTCTGCACGTCCGACGAGAGCGCCTCCAACACACTCGCCGGGTCGCTCGTGCTCACGGGCACATCGAAATGCACCCACTTGATACCCAAGTAGGCGATCTGTCCGGCAAAGCCGGCATAGGGATCAATCGCGATGATGAAACCAACCGGCGAACGATTGTGTGAGCCAAGTGAAATGATGGGATCGACCAAGCCAATAGAGAGCTCGGTCAAGTTGCCCTGATCCGTGAACACGTCTAAACGATAAAAGCCGTAGCGCGTCAAGCGGTCGGTGGGCAAATGCAGCCAGGCGCCGCCGGAATCGGGCTGGACAACACCTTGAGCTTCGAAGATGTCGCCGTTCGTAGTCCAATCGGCCGGTCCGTATGCATCTGTCAAGCGGTACGTCACTTGAGAGGGTGCAGGCGTGACGCGGAGACGGATCGGCTCACCTAATACAAACAGTCCGCCATTGGGCAGCGGTCCGACCAACGCCAATGCAGCAGATTGGACAGAGGTTGTCAGGCCGACGGCAGGCCACCCTGCGCCGATCACACTCCGAGCGGGCGACAAGCATAAGGCAACGACCAAGGCACCGACTGCCAAAGACAACCTACCACCGGCGACCCTCATAGACACTATTCTAGCTGCGGATAGCGCGCCGAAAGGGTCGAATAGGTTGCATGTGGGCAAACATGACGGAAAACCTCACAGGCCGGAACGACCTGTGAGGTTTGAGATAGGCTTAAGCTCAAGCTTAAGACCTAAGGCAGACACAGAGAACGAGCAGGCAGCTCTACTTTTTGGCAACAACGCCGTGCTTCAGGGCCGCGTGGGCGGCCGCTAAGCGCGCGATCGGAACACGGAAGGGCGAGCAGCTTACGTAGTTGTTGCCAATGCGGTAACAGAAATCTACTGAATCTGGATCGCCACCATGTTCACCGCAGATGCCCACTTCCAGATCAGGACGTGTCTTGCGGCCCTCTTCGATGGCCATACGCATCAATACACCGACCCCATGTTGGTCGATAGTCTGGAAGGGGTTGGCCGGCAGGATACCGTCCTCGACGTACTTGAGCAGGAAGCCGCGCTCGGCGTCATCGCGCGAGTATCCGTAAGTCATCTGCGTCAGGTCGTTTGTGCCGAAGGAGAAGAACTGGGCCAGGGTAGCAATTTCGGCAGCCGTCACCGCAGCGCGCGGAATCTCGATCATCGTGCCGAACTTGTACTTAACCGTGACGCCCTTTTCAGCCATCACTTCTTTCGCCACCGCCTCCAGTTCGGGTTGCACCTTCTTCAGCTCGTTGACGTGGCCGGTAAGCGGAATCATCACTTCAGGATGCGGGTCGTAGCCTTCCTTCTTGACGTTGCAGGCAGCCTCGAAGATGGCACGCACCTGCATCTTGATCAAGCCGGTGAGCATGATGCCCAGGCGGATGCCGCGCAAACCCATCATCGGGTTTTGCTCGTGCATGGCGGTCACCGCTTGCAGCATCTCTTCTTTGGCCTTCAGGTCGGCTTCTTCTTGCTCGCTTAGGCCAGCGTACTTGCGCTTGGTCTGCAAGGCCGTGGTTTCCTTCAGCAGCTCTTCCATGCTGGGGAGAAACTCGTGCATCGGTGGGTCGATCAGGCGGATGATAACTGGCAGGCCGGTCATTGCGCGGAACAAGCCCTCGAAGTCGCCACGCTGGAAGGGCAGCAACTCGTCGAGCGCCTGCTGGCGGGTGGCATCATCTTTGGCGAGGATCATACGCTGCACGATAGGCAGTCGCTCCTCCTCAAAGAACATGTGCTCGGTGCGGCACAGGCCAATGCCCTGAGCGCCGTAACGACGGGCGCGCTCAGCGTCTCGCGGATAGTCCGCATTCGCCCACACTTGCAAGCCGGGGAACGGCTTACCGTTCACAACGCGGGTCTTGCGCGCGCTGATCTCGTCGGCCCACTGGAGCAAGGTGACCAAATCTTCCTGTTCTTCGAACGATGGACTCACTGTGGGCAACTGGCCGATGTAGGCTTCACCTTTCGCGCCGTCGAGCGAAACCCAATCGCCTTCCTTGAGCACATGGCCGTCGGTGGTGACGGTGCGCGCAACAAGGTCGATCTTCAACGCATCAGCGCCGCACACAGCCGGGATACCAAATTGCCGGGCGACGACTGCCGCATGGGACGTAGCGCCGCCGCGCGCAGTCAGGATGCCTTTGGCCGCTACCATGCCATGCACGTCATCCGGCTTGGTCTCCGGTCGGATGAGGATCACAGGTTTGCCTTCCTCTTTGCCCCATTTCTCGGCCAAGTCGGCGTCAAACGCCAACATGCCAACTGCTGCACCCGGCGACGCGTTGACGCCCTTTGCAAGCAGCCGGCCTTCCTGTTTGGCTGCCTTCACCGCTGCTTCATCAAACTGGGGGTGCAAGAGGAAATCGACATCGGCCGGGGTCACGCGCCGCAAGGCTTCCTCTTTGGTAATTAACTTCTCTTTGGCCATGTCCACGGCGATCTTGATGGCAGCCTTGGCGGTGCGCTTGCCGTTGCGTGTTTGTAGCATGTAGAGCTTACCCTGTTCGATGGTGAACTCCACATCCTGCATGTTCTTGTAGTGCTTCTCAAGCAGCGCGGCAATCTTCATGAACTGCTTGTAGGTCTTGGGCATCTCCTTTTCCATTTCGGAGATGGGCTTCGGGGTGCGGATGCCGGCCACTACATCTTCACCTTGTGCGTTGACCAGATACTCACCCAGCATCTTCTTTTCGCCGGTGGAGGGATCGCGCGTGAAGGCAACGCCGGTGGCGCTGTCCTCGCCCATGTTTCCGAAGACCATCGTGACTACGTTCACCGCTGTGGGCAAGGTGGACTTCCAACCCATTTGCTTGGCGTATGTCCGAGCCTTATGGCCGGTGGCGCTGCGGAACACAGCCATGGCGCATTCCTTGAGCTGCTCATACACATCCTGCGGGAAAGCGCGGCCGGTCTCGTCCTTGATGACCTGCTTGAAGATGGCAACCAACTCTTTCAAGTCTTCGGTGGTCAGGTCGGTGTCACTCTTGTAGCCTTTGTGCTCCTTCATGCGCTCCATCGGCTCATCAAACTTCTCATCGGGGATGCCCAGCACGGTGCTGCCGAACATCATGAGGAGCCGGCGATAGGAGTCGTAAGCAAAGCGCGGGTTGCCGGTGATCTCGGCCATTTCTTCAACGGTTTTGTCGTTCAGGCCAACGTTCAGCACGGTCTCCATCATGCCGGGCATCGATTCGCGCGCACCGGAGCGCACAGACACCAACAGCGGACGGACGCCCTTCTTTCCACCGCCGAACACCTTGCCGGTCTGTTTCTCGACCACTTTCATCGCAGCCAGCGCCTGGTCCCAGGCTTCTTTGGGGATTTTGTTGCCGGCTTTTACGAAAGCGTCGCATACCTCGGTGGTGATGGTGAATCCAGGCGGTACGGGCAAGCCGGCGCTGGTCATATCCCACAAGCCGGCGCCCTTGCCGCCCAGCAAGTTGCGCACATCATTCCATGTCGGGGCGACTTTTTGAACAGCTTTGGTGTCGGTGAAAAGATAGACCCATTGTTTTTTGCCATTCGGGCTGGCCTTGGCGGCTGCCGGCGCAGCTTTAGGTGCAGCCGGCTTAGCAGCCGGTTTCTTGGTTGCGGTTTGAACTGCCATTTGTGCAATCACTCCTGATTTTGGTTGTTCGATCTCGTGGGAAGACGGCGCTCTGGCGCCGACTAATAGCCTGTGCACGAGTTGGATTTAAACTGGTGTATTGTATGCCGAATTGAAGCGCAGGCAAAATAGGAACAAAAGCCGGCTGTCGCGCCGGCTTTATTCCAAACGCCCTACTGATTCAATCGCCGGACTGAGGATGGGAAATGCTTCAGTCTTTCAGATAGGCACCATACGGATCGACTGCGCCCAGCAACTGCATGCGCACAGGATCGCCACTGGCTCTGGCCTCCGCGATCAGACGCGGTGATGGTTCATATCCTTGCCAGACCTTCATCCACACATGGCCGTAGTTGTAGATCAGCACCTTGCGCGGCCGGTCGCTCTCGTTGTTCACCGCGCAGTGATACACACGACCGTTGAACAGATAAGCCGTGCCGGCTTTGCCCGTCATTTGCACTGCGCCGGGCATCTGTTTAGGATCAGCCACCTCGGGGAAGTGAAAGTCCATCGGCAACCGATGCGAGCCGGGGATCATGGCCGTGCCGCCGCTATCGGCGTTCACATCGGTCAACAGCCAGAACACTTTGACCATCATCACCGACAACGGGTGATACACGCCGCGCAAGCCGACATCGTGATGCCAGTCGGCGTGCGTGCGCGGTGTGCGCGGTGGAGTGATGTAATACGAATTGTCGATCATCGACACGTCATCGCCCACGATCTCGCGCACAATCGGAAACACACGCGGATGCCACATCAGCCGCAGCAGGGTGTCATCATAGTTGATGGGAGCAACTACTTCCTCCAGCTCCGGCTTGCGGATGCCAGGCAAGGAAGGATCAGCGCGCCACATCTGTTCCACACGGTCGGCGGCTGCGCGCACCTCACGCAGTTCATCAGGGGTCAGGGCGTCCTCGATCACCAGAAAACCATTCGTCTCAAAAGCGATTCGCTGAGCATCTGTCATCACGCGCACAGGCATCTTTTCCCTCACTTCACATGGTTACAAGGCTGATTGACCATAGCACGCCAGACCGAGAATTGTCAATGCGGGGCGCGAACGGTGGCCGGTCAGGCTGGCTGAATCTCACATTGCACGCAGGTTCACTCGCCGCGCCAATCAGCGCGGCGATGCTTGCACCGAGATGCGCCTACATGCAAGCTACATGCAAGCCAACACCTAGCGATCGCCCTCAAAGTGTTGCCGTCCTTGGTCGAATCGCTTGAGCGCTCGGCACGCAATCGAATCAGGGCACGGCGTAGGCTGTTCGATCACCGGCGGCGTGGGGGCATTGGCCCGCGGC
This sequence comes from Thermoflexales bacterium, assembly GCA_025056895.1. Taxonomy (GTDB): domain Bacteria; phylum Chloroflexota; class Anaerolineae; order J036; family Brachytrichaceae; genus Roseilinea. The sequence goes on along the minus strand of JANWVJ010000038.1, from coordinate 3,142 downwards.
CGTCCGCCATCGCAGCCTGCCAGCGCAACGCACGCGCCGGCTGCCACCATGAGCAACGCCAGCCACTGCCGATTTGTTCGCGCCCATTTCTGCGTTTCTGCCATCGCCATCCCTCCACACGCAAAACATGACACCCAACCCCTGATTGCTGACTCCTGACACCGCGCCACCCGCCCAAACTGTCGTCGATCACTCACGCGCAAAGGCGTTGAACGGGTTGGTGTGCGTCAGCAGGTGGATGGTCGCCTCATCCACGCCGGCCTCTCGCAGCTTTGGCAGAAACACCTCGCTCAGATACGTGTACGGCTGCGGCACGCCGCCATTCGGCTGAGCCGGGTCGTACCAACCCCGATCGTGGCTGAGCAGCAGGCGATCACCCAGGCCGGCTTCCAGCAGGCGCAGAATATTCTGGATGTGCGCGTCGTCTGTGCCAGGCGTGCCGATGTTGTCGTACTCAATCCAACACCCGCGCCGGCCCATTTCCAGATGCAGGGCGAAGTCCGGCTCGGCCTGCGTGTGAATCCAGATGAAGCGGCGGGCCGAATAGCCCGTCCGTTCGATGAGATCGACCTGTTCGCGCACCACCTGGCCGCGAATGGTGTGGCTGCCGATGACGGCATTGACCGCTGCGGCGGCGCGCGCTGCGGCGCGCACGATCTTCGCTTCGGTAGGGGTGATGCCGTTGTCGCCGACGCTGAGCTTGATCCAGCCGGCCTGCACGCCCGTGCCGCCGATGTTGCCCTTCAGTTCGCCGAGCATCCAGTGATACAGGGCATCTTCGTCGGCGGCATGCGCCCACGGTGGAACCCAGGGCTCGCGATAGATGCCGGTCGGCACAATGATGGGGAAGCCGGTCGCGTCGGACACGGCCTTGTCCAGATCGGCGCGCCGGCCCACCCCCACTGGGCTGGACTCGACGATGGCGGTCACGCCGGCGGCCCTGGCTCTCTCAATTTCCGGGGCCATGAGTTTGATAACATCGGCAGCATACGCCTCGGCATAGCCGGGTTTGTCGCAGGTGCGCAGATCGACGAACACGTGCTCATGAGGCAAAATCATGCCGAGCTGATCGGCGCGCAACGGGCCGAGAGTGGTCATCAGAACAGCCATAGCGCCCTCAGAAAGTGACAGACAAGCCACCATCGGCCACCAACACGTGACCGTTCACATAGGTGTTCAGCCGCGAGGCCAGCCAGACGATTGGATGAGCGATTTCGATCGGCTGCGAGGCGCGCGCAAGTGGAATGCGGCGCTGTTGCACATAGTTGGTGATGAACCACTCCGACTCCAGCTCGTTCTTGCCATTGACGATAGACATCGGCGTATCCACAAACCCAGGCGCCAGGCTGTTCACCAGAATGTTGTGAGGCCCCAACTCTAACGCCAAGGCGCGGGTCAGTTGATCCATCGCGCCTTTGGCCAGGTCATAGTGCGACGCTCCGCGCTCGGCGCGATAGGAATGAATGGAAGAGACGTTGACAATTCGACCGCCCCTTCCTTGAGCGATCATCACCTTGGCCGCCGCACGCGAGCAGTGGATGGCGCTATCGAGATTGACATCTAGCACGCGCCGCCATTCGTCATAGGGCGAGTCCACAAAATCAGCGGGGTAGAAAATGGCGGCGTTGTTGACCAACACATCGATGCCGCCGAACGTTTTCACGGCCTCGTCGATCAGCCGGCCTGCACCTTCCATTGTGCTCACGTCGGCAGCCACGCCGATCACCCGCGCACCTAACGCGGCGATCTTATCGGCCGCTTCCTGAACCACCTGGGGCCGGCGGCCATTCACCACCACTGCTGCGCCACAACGGGCAAACAATTCGGCCGCAGCATAACCGATGCCCGTACCCGATCCTGTGACAATCGCGACTTGTCCTGTGAAGTCGATGTTCATTTCTCCTCCTTCTGATTTGGAACGGATCATACCTACATCCGGGGATGACATCCCGGACAAAGGATAATCACGATATGCGCGTTGTGATGCTCTCGAAAGCGCTCGTCAGCGGTGAATATCAGCGCAAATGCGAACTGATCGCTGCGCATGATGACATTCAACTGACTGTATTCGCGCCCATGGCGTGGGCCGGACAGCTACTCGAACGCACCCATACATCTGGCTACACATTACGGCCACTACCGATCCACTTTAACGGCAATTTTCACCTACATTACTACCCCACCCTGGGCCGTGAGCTGGCCGTCACTCGACCGGATGTCTTTCACATCGACGAGGAGCCGTATAACCTGGCCACTTTTTTAGCTCTGCGCGCTACATTGAACATGCGTCACCGAGGAGAAACGGCCGTGGCGCTGCCTATTAGAACGTTGTTCTTCACTTGGCAAAATCTGCTGCGCCGCTACCCTCCGCCGTTTAGCTGGATGGAACGGTATGTGCTGACGCATATCGACGGTGCAATCGCCGGCAATCAAGAGGCAGCACAAGTCTGCCGAACCAAAGGGTATCTCGGCGATATAGCGGTCATCCCACAGTTCGGTGTGGATGAAAACCGCTTTTACCCCGTAGAACGCGGTGGGCGGGAAAAGGATTCGTTCACCGTAGGGTATGCGGGAAGGCTTGTACCTGAGAAAGGAGTCGATTTGTTATTGCACGCGCTGATCGGTTTGCCTGAACACGTGCGGCTCGTGGTTGTAGGGGACGGGGCGGAGCGCGGCGCGCTGGAACAATTGAGCAGAACGCTGGGCCTGGGCGCACGCGTCACCTTTTGTCCGCCGGTATCGTCCAGTGAAATGCCACACGTGTATGGGCAATTTGATGTGTTGGTCTTGCCATCGCGCACACAGGCCAACTGGAAAGAGCAGTTCGGGCGGGTGCTGATTGAGGCGATGGCATGTGGCGTGCCGGTGATCGGCTCGACGTGCGGTGAAATACCGACTGTGATCGGCGAAGCCGGGTTGCTGTTTACCGAAAACGACGTTGTAGAGCTACGAGCACACCTGCTATGTCTCGTGGAAAGGCCGGCGCTGCGATCGGAGCTGGCGCAGCGCGGACGGACGCGTATTTTGGCGCATTACACGATGCGCCGGATCGCCGATCGAACGGTGGAGGTGTACAGACAGTTGCTCAGCTCTGCAAAGCGGGTATAATGGCGTTCTGCGGTCTCGTGGCTCAGTTGGTTAG
>JANWVJ010000037.1 GCA_025056895.1 Thermoflexales bacterium | reverse complement strand
ACACGGCTGGGCGCGCTTTGTCTCGATGCAAAATCACTACAACCTGATTTACCGCGAAGAAGAGCGCGAGATGATGCCGCTCTGCCGCGCCGAGGGCATTGGCTCTATTCCCTATAGCCCGCTGGCCTCAGGCCGCCTGACGCGCGACTGGTCTGAGACGACTCTGCGCTATGAAACCGACCAGATTCAGAAAATGAAATACGATGCCGCCGCTGAGATGGACCGCCCGATTGTCGAGCGGGTGGCCGAACTGGCGCAGAAACACGGCGTGCCGCGCGCCCAAATTGCGCTGGCCTGGCTGCTTCACAAGCCGCCTGTTGTAGCGCCCATCGTTGGGGCGACGAAGATTTCGCACCTGGAAGATGCCGTCGCCGCTCTTTCCGTTTCGTTGAGCCAGGAAGAGATGAATTACCTGGAAGAACCCTATCAGCCGCACCGCATTGTCGGACATCAGTGATATCAACACGCGCTGCAACGCTTCGATGTGAGGGGAAGACGGGAAGTGTTTGCTCTGTAAGCCGTGCGATAATGCCGGCCCTACATGGAACTCTTCGGAATTCTGACACTTGCTCTGATCTGGGGGTCGTCTTTTCTGTTTATCAAGATCGGTTTGAACGGCGGTTTGTCTCCTGCGATGGTGGCTATCGGACGACTTGCCGTCGGGGCGGCTTTGTTGTGGGGTGTGGTGTTTATGCGCCGCCTCATCGCTCCGGCTTCCTTTAAGTATCCCATCCCGCGTGGCCGCGCGATATGGACCAAGATTGCGCTGATCGGGCTGGTGAACAATGCGATTCCATTTGTGTTGATCGCGTGGGGCGAACAACATATCAGTTCGGGTCTAGCCTCTGTGCTCAATGCATCGATGCCATTGTTCACCGTCTTGTTTGCGCATGTTCTCACCCACGACGATCGGCTGACCTGGATTAAGGCGTTGGGCGTGTTGATCGGCTTTGCCGGCGTGGGTGTGGTCATCGGGCCGGGCGCTCAGGGCTGGTCAGGTGAATTGCTCGGCAGCATCGCCATTGTGGTTGCCTCGGCTGCCTATGCTATCGGCACGGTATATGTGCGCAAAGTGTTGGTCGGCGTGACCGACCCAATTGCTGCCGGCGCCGGCCAGTTGCTGATGGCGTTTGTGTGGTTGTCGCCGTTTATCCTGCTGAATGGCGCTGTGGTGCAACTGCACAGTGCTTCATCTGCTGCCCTCCTAGCTGTCCTGGCTTTGGGCCTGCTCGGCACTGGCCTGGCCTACCTCATCTACTATCTGCTGATCCAACGCGCGAAAGCCTCGCAGATGTCCCTGGTCACATACTTGTTGCCGGTAACGGCGCTGATTTACGGTGCAATCTTCCTGAACGAGCAGGTCACCGTGCAGGCGGTGTTTGGGTTTGGCCTGATTGTGATGGGGATTGTGCTTGTGAACCGCGCCAACCATTCGGCGCGTCAAACGGCTGAATCGACCGCGCCGGCCCGTCGCGCATGTTAGCGCGCGTGTTAGACTGAGCGTATGGATGAATTGCGGGCGGTCGTGCGGCGCTGGTCGGTGCGGGTGCGCCTTCAGTGGAGCCTGCGCTGGCTGTTCATCGGCGTAGCAGCCGGCTTGGTCGTCGCTCTGATCCCTGCCCTGGCGGCCCGCGTGGCGCCGCTCACCAGTCAATCTAACCTGTTGTGGATTGGCGCGTTGTGCGCTGCTGCCGGCTTGATGGCCACCTTGATTTGGCCCTGGCTGCGCAACCGCCACGTGCATGACCCAGCGTGGGCGCGCCGCTTCGACACGCAGTTCCGCCTTCAAGAACGTCTGAGCACTGCCTTTGAGTTGCAAGAGGGCGTTATTCACACCGGCGACGATCACCTGCGTCGCTTGCAGCAGCGCGATGCGCTGAATGCGGCGTATGCCGTTGACTTGGCGAAAGCTTTGCCTTGGCAGTTTCCCCAGCGCCAAGCGTTGACGGCGCTGCTGGCGTTGGCGCTCTTTCTATTGGCGGTTCTTCTGCCCAATCCACAAGAACACACGCTGGCTGCGCGTGAAGCCATGCGCCAGATGGTGGCCGAACAGATCCAGGCGCTTGAGGCCGCCAAGCAGGCTGTTCGCGATTCAAACCTCAGCCCGGCGCGCAAACAACAGGCTCTTCAGGCGCTTGAGGCGGCTCAGACACGCCTCGGCGATCCAAACGTGTCTCCAGAAGAAGCGTTGGCTGCGTTGAATGAAGCGCATAGCCAACTTGAAGCGTTGCGTGATCCGACGCTGGAGCGGCAGCGCGCCGACCTGGAGCGAGCCGGGCGCGCCATGCAGCCCGATGAACTGACGAATGCCCTGGCCGATGCTCTGGCAAACGGCGACCGGCTGCGCGCGGCTGAGGAATTGAGCACGATCGCCGATACGGCTGCCGGCCGGCGGTTGGACGAGGCCCAGCGCTACCATTTGGCCGATCAGCTCGACCAGGTCGCGCGTGAAATCCAAAACTCAGACCCGGCCTCTGCCCAGCGTCTGCGTCAAGCCGCCCAGGACTTACGCGAGAACAATCCCCTCGCTGCTCGCCAAGAGCTGAACCAAGCGGCCCGCAACCTGAGCACAGCAGAGCAGTCGGCGCAGGCCGAACGCAGCTTGGATCGCTCACAAGCGCAAATTGAGGCAGCGCGCCAGGCGCTTGCACAAGCCGGCGCTACGTCTGTCCCCCAGTTGGGCCAACCGAATTCACTTCAGGCCGGGCAAAATGCACAACAACCTCAATCGTCCGGCGCACCTGCTGCCGGAAATGCCAATCCGCCCGATCAAGCGGCCTTGCCCGGTATTCAGACCAGCCCAGGCCACAGCGACGATACCGGCACAGATCGCAGCGTGTGGGTACCTGCTCCGCGTCTGAGCGAAGAGGGTGCGCCATTGCAACTGCCCAGTTCAGGTGGACCGGCTGCCCCTGATCCGGCCGGCTTGAGCGGTCCGGGCTTGAGCCGCAGTGTTGGTGTTCCCTATGAACAGGTATATCGAGAATATGCCCGCGCCGCTGATGAAGCCATCCAGAATGGCGCCGTTCCCCCTGTATGGCGCGACTATGTGCGCGATTACTTCAGCTCACTTGACACTGCTGCGCGTCGTTGACGTAGCACAACAGCGTGTCCGGCGCAGCGCCTCGGTCTTTAAGTTGCTTTGGCGAGCTGCCGGCATTCTGTTGACGTTATCCGTGGTTCGGTATGCTGCCGTTGCAGCCGCATCCGACTTTACACCTACCGGCCCATCGATTACCTTAACTCCTGTCTACACCTATCGCATCATTGCGACATACCCTCATGATCCGTCTGCATTCACGCAAGGGTTGCTGTTTGCAGAGGGGATGCTCTACGAAGGCACAGGGTGGTATGGCGCGTCGTCGGTGCGCCGGGTTGAGCTGACCAGCGGAACGGTTTTGCAACAGCACAATCTTGACGCTGAATATTTTGGCGAAGGCATTGCAGTGGTCAGCGACACCTTGTATCAGTTGACGTGGCAGAACCGAGTTGCATTCACCTACGACAAGACCAGTTTTAGGCCGCTCGGTGTGTTCAGCTATACCACCGAGGGGTGGGGTTTGACCTATGACGGGCAGCGGCTGATCATGAGCGACGGCAGCCCGGTGCTGTATTTTCGCGATCCGGCCACGTTTGCGGTGCTGGGTCAGATCACGGTGACCGATGCCGGCTTGCCTGTGGCGCGCCTCAACGAGTTGGAGTACATCAACGGAGAAGTATGGGCCAATGTGTGGATGACCGATTGGATTGCGCGCATTGACCCGGCCAGTGGGCGGGTAACCGGCTGGGTCGATCTCTCGCACCTCATGGCGCCCCATCCACGCCTGAGCGACCCGGATGCCGTGCTCAACGGCATCGCCTGGGATGAGGTCGGCAAACGGCTGTTCGTCACCGGCAAGCGTTGGCCGGCGCTCTTCGAGATCGAAGTGCGCCGCCTGCTGTTTCTGCCGCTCGTCTTGCGCAGTTAAACTGGATATCCTGCCTGACACGCTACATGAAAACCCTCCGCTGGGTTCCCGTTCTCCGTCTGGTTGCGTTGATCGCGTTTGTGAGCATTGCCTGGTGTGTGATGCTCAATCGACTCAGCCTGAGTGCTTGGCAAACCCCGCTCAGCTATTTTGGTGACTCCTTGGTGATCCTAGGCAGAATCAAAGTTGCTGCCGAAGGACACTACTGGCCCCTTGCATCGAAGAATGTGCCATCGCTTGGCGCGCCTTTTATCGCCAACTGGGACTCCTTTCCGAACACAGAAGACGTGCTCTATCTGATACTGGGGCTTCTGAGCCGTGTGGTCGGGTTGATCCCTGCCGCCAATGCCGGCGTGTTGCTCGCACATGTGTTGTCGGCTGTCTCGTTCTATGCGGCTTGTCGCATGATGCGTTGCCGTTGGGAATGGTCGTTCATTGGCGCGCTGGCCTACGCTCTGTCGCCCTATCTTTTTTTTCGTAGCCTGCCGCACCTGTCGTTGACCTATGCTTGGCATGTCCCGCTCCTGTTGTGCGTGGCCTGGTGGTTGAGCACGCGATATGGGTTGCGCCTTGGCTCACGCCGCTCGTGGCTCGCTTTTGGCATCGCATTGATAACCGGCCTGCAAAACCCGTACTACACGTTCTTACTGGTGCAGTTGACCGGCCTAGCCTTTGTCATACATGTTGTGCGCCGCAGTGGGAGGCGGCAACTGATTGCGCCGGTATTGTGCGCCGGTGTGGTGATGGCCGGTTGGGTGTTCGGCAATTTTGATTCATTGCGCTTCCAGGCTGCTTCTCCCTTACACAGGCTCACAGCCTCACGCCCGTATGCCGATCTAGAAACTTATGCCCTGAAGCCGGTTGCTCTGCTGACTCCTCTGCCGAATCACCGCTGGGAACTTTGGAACCAGTTAGGTGAACGATATCGGCGCGGCACCAGTCCTTTCAACGAAGCCCATTTTGCATATATCGGTCTGCTGGCTATTGGGTCTGTGGCACTTCTGGCAGGAGTATCGTTTGCTCGTTTGGCGCGCACCCCGCGCAAGCGTCTGCCCTTTCAGGCTTGGCAGATGCTGTGGATCGTTCTGTCTTCTGTGCCGGGAGGATTGGGGGGAATTCTGGGGCTACTCGGTTTGACAATCTTTCGTGGATCGAATCGTTATAGCGTCGCTGTCATGGCGCTGGCGTTGTTGTTCGTGGCGCAGTGGCTTACTGGCGTGATGCGCCAAAGGCCGGCCTGGTTGCGTTTGTCTCTAGCCGCCGTGCTGGGTGTGCTGGTTGCCTGGGATCAGCTTCCTCGCTTGGTGATGCCCGATGATATTGCGCGCATAGCACGCATCGTCGAGTCGGACAGGGACTTTGCACAACGCTTGGAGCACAGACTGCCGAGCGGGGCGATGATCTTCCAGTTGCCGATGGCAGGCTTCCCAGAATGGCCGACGATTCACCGCATGAGTGATTACCAACATCTACGGCCTTTCCTGTTTTCGAATAACCTGCGATTCTCGTACGGCAATCAAACGAATAACCCTGTTTCGCACTGGCAGGAAGAGCTGGAAGGCATGACACCGCTTGAGTTGGCGCAGTCGCTGGAACGATACGGGTTCGCAGCGATTCAGATTCATCGCGCCGGCTTTCCAGATCGTGGGGCATCGCTGATCGAGTCTTTGCGAGAGAGCGGACGCTCTGAGACAATTGAGAGCACGCGCGGCGACCTCGTGGCAATTGTACTGCATCCACGCGAACAACCTGAACGTCCGGTTGTGTGGGTGACCTTCTCAGATGGCTGGCACTCCCTGGAAATCGACATGCTTGGCAGCAAGCAGCGCTGGAGTAGCGGTAATGCGCGCGTCATCGTTCACAATGACTCAGCTCAGCCGGTGACTCGCTACGTTTCTTTTCAGGTTTCTACGATCATTACTCGTCAGATACGCCTCGACTTAGGAAATCAAGCCCTACTCGATGTCACTCTAGCTGAAAACGAAGGTCGCGACATCTCCGCGATTTCTTTGACCTTGCAACCCGGCGACAATGTGTTGCAGTTCACAACCGATCGTCCTGCTCGACAAGCCTCGTCGAATGATATGCGGCAAGTAGCTTTTTTGATTCGTGATTTCCGTTTGCGGCCTTGACTGTGACGCTGCTCTTTTTACATTGTTAAAACTTTTCGGTCTGGTTTCCGTCGGCGCCCCATCGCTTTCGGCCTTTGATAATCTGAAAGGGCAATGCAAACTTCCAGAGCGGGATGCGCTCTAAAATTGACTCTAGCCGGGCGCCCCACGTGCGATTGGTGAGGAACGGAGGGAAGAAGCCAAAGCGAGTCAGTTCAAGGTTCTCTAGCCCGGCCCGGCGCATCGCATTAAACAGCACGCTGCGCCGCATGTGAATCAGCCCACCGTCACCTTCCCAGGTCATACCCGGCGTGAACAGAATCTGGAGGTAGTACAGTGGGTTGTAGGGGTTGGGTTCGAGGAATGCTACAACGCCGCCAGGTCGAACGAGGCGGGTGATCCCCCGAAAGCATAGTTCCAGGTCGTGAAGATGGTGCAGTGTGAAGAATCCTATTACGCTGTCGAATCGTTCTTCTAACTCTGAGGGCGGCCGAGAGATATCCGTGCAATAAAGCGGGATGTTGTACTGGCCGCCATCATACTCGCGCAGTCGGTCAAGCAGCACCGGCGACAGGTCCAGCCCTTCGATGCGTATGCCGCGTTCAGCCAGTAGAAATGTGTAGCGGCCCATGCCGCATCCCACCTCCAGGACACGCTGGCCGGCAGTGATACCCGTGGCGCGCACCATTTCGTCTGTCTGTCGCCGGAGGTAAGGCGTCCCGGCCGGCTGCATCGTGCGTTTCCAGGTTTGCTCAAAGTAGCGGCGTTGTTGCTGATTGTGTTGATCGATTTGTGCAGACTGAGTTCTCATTGTCAATCATTCCATTCTTTTGCTCTTGGATATCCAACACGGTAAATCGTGCGCCATAGCGCGCTCGAATGGAGGCTGTAGTAGCCGGCACGGGCGGACGCCTCAGTAAGTGCCTCAACTTCCAGTTCAATACCCATCCTACGGCACGTGCAGCGGTTTTCAACCTACCCCAGCCCGTGTAGGCCGACTTGCCAACCGTGCGGACAGAGCGCTCGAAAGGAATTGAGATCATGGGCACGCCGGTGCAAGCAATCATTGCTACTAATGACGGGCGCGGGCCGGCCATCCTCAATAAGCGGTCCCGTAGCGAATCTTCGAGTGCGCAAAACAGCCCTGCATCGATCGGTGCGCCTGTCAACAGGTGTAGCATCCACTTGAACAAACGCGATGTGAACAGACGAAGCGATGATTCATATTGTCCATGTCGCCCACCAAACACAACCGGATATCCTGCCATGCCACGCGTCACCAGGTCGGGAACCATTTCTGGTGGATCTTGCAAGTCGGCATCCAAGACGACCGACCACTTGCCCTGGGCGTACATCAAACCTGTCAAAACGGCTTGATGCTGGCCGACATTGTGCTTCAACGCCAGGACTCCCACTCGCTCGTCGGCATCTGCAAGTTTGCGCAGCACACTCAGCGAGCCGGCCGGGCAGGCGTCGTCCACAAATACGATTTCAAAGGTGAAATTCGCGCGTGTCAGCGCCTGGCACAACCGCTGATGCAGTTCGACCAGCGTCTCGGTGTTGCGATATACCGGCACAATCACAGACACGAACGGATTCATGCGCGCACTTGAGCGGTGTTCATGAGTTCGGCGTATATCGTCTGACGTGGAATGAGCCAATCGAGCATCTTGCACAACCCCTTTTCCAGTGTGTGACGGGGTTCCCAGTTCAGCAAGTCTCGACTCTTGCTGATGTCGGCTACCCAGAACGATGTGTCGGTCTGGCGAGGCGGATAGGTGCCCATGCGCACGTTGAGCTTGCGACCAGTGATTGCCTCAATCATGGTTACGATCTCTTCGTTCGCCCATTGTTGTCCACTGCCGATGTTGATGATCTCTCCAACGGCTCGGTCGATCTGCGCAGCCTGCAAACAAGCCTCAACCACATCTTCGACAAAGATCAGGTCACGTCGGTAGCCTGGCTCGGTTAGAGAAATGTGTCCGTCCCCCAGCGCCGCCATCAGGGCGGTCGGTATTAAGCGATGCGGCGCTTCCCATGGCCCATACACAGAATATAGTCGCAGCAGAACGACCGGGCAGCGCCCGGCCAGTGCTGCTTGCTGACATAGCGTACTGGCGGCGGCTTTAGTCGCTCCGAAATATGAGGAAGGCTTCAACAGATCGCTCTCATGGGATGGTGCAGGCTTTGGCCCATACTCTAAAGAGCTGCCTGTATAGATAAATCGCTCGCATCCGATTTCCGCCGCGGACTCCAACATATTCCAAGTCCCGATCACATTGACGTATAAGGTCTCGGCACGCTCCTGGCGGGTGGCAGATTTGCGTTGCACGGCAAGGTGAAAGATGAAATCTGGACGAACCGTGCGCATGATGTGGTCCACTGCCTCTGTCTGAACGAGATCGACTTCGTGAATGTGCATGTTACTGCCTTCGGTGGCAAGCCACTCTCTCAGTCGCCAGGACTGCGAGCCGGGCCGCACAATTCCATGCACTTCGGCGCCCTGAGCAAGCAGCGCGGGGATGAGATTGGCTGCAACGAAGCCGCTGCTACCTGTTACTAAAGCGCGCTTGCCTTGTACAGACATGTTCTGTCCTCATCAATCTGCCGGCTGAGAATGATATGGATCGCCTCTTCCAGTTCGCGCCGGTCTTGGGCGATCGAGTCAGGTGTTCTCTTATGCGCTTGCTCGATCGCTTGCAACAAACGTGGAATCTCCACGGCCATGTCTCGCCCTTGGATATCTCGATGAAATGAACGTCGCAAGAAGCTGAACTGACAATTCAGACGGGCCATTTCAGCGATTAACAGCCGGCATGGCACAGGATGGCCGCGATCAGGCAAGGTGAGCCCACCAAAACCAAACGGTTGCTTGAACGCACTGCGCACAGACTCCAATGTGCCATCCAGCAACGGGACAAAGATATTCGATGAGTGTCGCTCGATGGCCAGATCATTCAGGCCGACATACACACGCGAGATGGGCAGTTTGGCAAGCAAGGAAGCCTGGTGAATGGCGTCAACTGTCTCGACGAGGATGCCTACACCACAACGGGAGCCGGCCATGTTCAGCACACTTTCCACCTCATCACAGCACCGTACCATTGGCAAGAGCAACTCATCTGCCCCTGCTTCAATGGCCATCTCAACCTCGCTAGGTGTCCATTGTCCAAAGCGATTAATTCGACAAATCACCCGCGCCGAGGTGCACGCCCGCACGTGGCGCAGGTCATCCAGTGTGTCGTGGTTGATTTGTGTGTCGGCGCCGGCTTGTCGCTCTGATTTGCCGATGTGCTCCCAATCTACAATGACTTCATCCACACCCGCGGCGACGGCTTGGCAGATGAATTCCACTCGTGTGGAGAAAAGCGTCAGCGAGAATAGCTTTTCTTTGGTTGTTTCTGGCATACAGCAATCAGTGACGATCCCAACGGCCAGTTAATCCATTTGCCCAGCTTGATTTCCAGTCGGTTGACGACGCTCATCACTGTGTTCAAACCAGGTGAGGGGCGATCCTCTAGATCGCGTAAAGCTGGTCCGCGCCGGCCTAGCAGGCGGCTCAGTATGAGCGGCGGCAACAAGAGAGATTGATAGTAGCGCATAGCACGAATCGAGAACCCGGCCTCGACCAGCCGTTGACGCAGGCTGTTGTGTGTGTAGCGCCGCAGGTGACCGGCTGCATCATCTCGGTAGCTCCACAGCCATGGCAAGGCCGGAACTGTCGCGATTAGCCATCCGCCGGGGTGTAACACGCGCATCACTTCACCCAATGTCGCTCGGTCGTCCACATGTTCCAGAACATCGAGTGTTACAACGACATCGAAGACATCGGACGAGAAGGGGAGTGTGGGCGCAGCAGCTTGAACCGGACGCGCTGCTGCAATCTGCCGGCGCATCGTCAGCAATCCTTCTGGGCGTATGTCCATGCTCACCACTCGGCACCCACGTTTGATCAGCCGGTGAGATGTGTAGCCTGTGCCACAACCAATGTCCAGTACATCGCACTCATCATCCACGAATTGCAGCCACACCCGATCGATGACAGACTGACGGCCAACAAACCAAAAGTGCCAGCGCTCCATTTCAGCGATACGGTTCAGTCGATCCGCGCTAAAGCGACTTGAGTCCATGTATCTTCAGTCCGCCGAAAATGTGATGCTGGCGGGGCAGCGAATTGCGAATTGTACAGCCTTCAGGCGCGGCATGTGTTGTGCGCTCAGCTGAGATCGTTGCGCAGGATGAGCAAGCCGGTGGGTTGCCCTGCAACGCTGCACACACATTGCCCAAAAAGCAAGTGCATCCTGTCGCCGGTTGATCCTAAAGCAACTGTGTCCGGAAAGCAGGTGCGCGCAAGCCGCTTGCTTCAATCAGGCCAAGGCGGGCGCAGGTAAAACGATTCAGATCGAGAAGTCTTCGCCGCGCCAGACTCCCTGCTCCGGTGGGTGTAAGGTGGGATGGCGCTCATGACCGTCTAGGCGTTGCTCTAGCGCTGCTACGCGCTCAAGCAGGGCAGCGACCGTAGCGCCGATCGTGTCCGGCAGCCGGCTGTGATCTAGGTCGGGCGCATCGGTCGGCCGGTGGGGTTTGCTACGGGTGACGATTTGGCCCGGCACGCCGACGACGACCGAATTGGGCGGCACCGGTTTGACGACCACTGCATTGGCCCCGATGCGACTATCGCTACCGATCTCGATTGGGCCTAGAACCTTTGCGCCGGCTCCCACTACCACGCGGTCGCCTAGCGTTGGATGGCGCTTGCCTTTGGCCAGGCTGACCCCGCCCAACGTAACACCATGATAGAGCGTGACATCTGCCCCGATCTCAGTCGTCTCGCCGATCACCACGCCCATGCCATGATCAATGAACAAGCCTGGCCCGATCTGCGCCCCGGGGTGAATCTCGATGCCGGTCAGGCCGCGCACCACATGGGAGACCCAGCGTCCTAACAAACGCAGCCGGTGTATCCACAGCCAGTGCGCAATCCGATAGCCCCATACCGCGTGTAGGCCTGGGTAGCACAGCAAGACTTCTAGCGTGGTGCGCGCTGCCGGGTCGCGTTCAAAGACGGATCGAATGTCACGCCGAATGGTGTCCAACATAGGAATGGTTGAACTTAAAGTTGATCGATTGAACTTTGTGGTTGAACTGTCTGACGAAAAGCCGTTTGCGGCGCAGGTTGTGTTGTCTGTTCGTCTTTTGGTTGTTTACGTTGAGTCAGTCACTTGTGTGGGGTGTCTGCCAGATTGGCGTACAGCGCCGTACTCAAGTAGCGTTCACCAAATGAAGGGATGATGACCACGATCATCTGATCAGTGCTTTCGGGCCGGCGCGCCACCTGCAATGCTGCCCACAATGCCGCGCCAGATGAGATGCCGATCAGCAACCCCTCTTCTCGCGCTGCGCGGCGAGCCGTTTCAAATGCGTCATCACTCTTCACGCGAATCACTTCGTCATAGATCGACGTGTTCAGCACTTGCGGCACAAATCCTGCGCCGATGCCCTGGATTGGATGAGGGCCTTTCTGGCCGCCCGACAACACTGGTGAAGCATCCGGCTCGACGGCGATCACCTTAAACGAGGGCTTGCGCGCCTTGATCACTTCCCCGACGCCAGTGATCGTGCCGCCTGTGCCCACGCCGGCAACCAATATGTCGGCTTGTCCATCGGTATCGCGCCAGATTTCCTCGGCCGTCGTGCGGCGGTGAATGTCTGGGTTGGCCGGATTTTGAAATTGCTGAGGGATGAAATAGCGCGGATCGGAGCGGGCCAGTTCTTCCGCTTTGCGGATCGCTCCGGCCATGCCCTCAGCCGCCGGCGTCAAGATCACCTCTGCCCCGTAGGCACGCAGCAACATGCGCCGCTCTTTGCTCATCGACTCAGGCATGGTTAGCGCGCACTTGTATCCGCGCGCAGCGCACACCATTGCTAAGGCAATGCCCGTGTTGCCGCTGGTCGGTTCGAGAATGATTGTGTCCGGCCGAATCAATCCAGCGCGCTCAGCCGCCTCGATCATAGACAACCCGATGCGATCCTTTACGCTGTGCGCAGGATTGAAGAACTCTAGCTTCGCAACAATCTGTGCTGCGCAATCGCGCGCCATGCGCTGGATACGTACCAGCGGCGTGTTGCCGATCAGTTCAGTCACACTCTCCGCAATTTTCATGGATGTCCTCCTTGTTCTAACCTCGGTCGAAGTTGGTTTCAGTCTACGTCTCAACATCTGATCGTTTATACCCACAGTCAATCGGCAGCGAAGAAATCAAGCTTTGGAGGCCGGCATAGTCGCGTGCGCCGGTTGACAGGCAAGACGAGCGACCAGAAGTGGGTTGCGCTGGCAGTCGCAGGGTGGAGCGGGCCGCCGGGAGTCGAGGCCCGCTAATTACAGACACAGGTCAAGCTGAACGAAAGCGATCGTGTTGGCCGGGCGTGTTGCGCCGGCGAGGAGCCGGTAGCGCCGTCGGCAAGCCGACTGCATGTGAACGACCGCTGGGAAATCATGTGCGGCATTATAGCTCTCCTACTGAGAAGCTATTGCTCTTTTCGGGCACAGTCAGGCCGGCGCGAGATAGCGCGTCACGACCGACTCTATGTCTTCTGAGAAGCATTTAACCGGTGCCTATCCAACAAGGCAATTACCTTGTATGATGACGTCTCGCCGCTTGCAGCATATACGGAGGTCACGCGACGCCATGTTCAAACTCAAGACATTGATCGAGTCCGGCGATCCTCAGCGCATTGCCACCGGTTTTCAATTTACCGAAGGCCCGGTCTGGCATCCTGATGGCTACTTGCTGTTCTCCGACATTCCGGCCAACCGCATTTATAGGTGGGCGCCGGGCGGGGACGCGCTGATCTGGCGTGAGCCAAGCGGTAACTCGAACGGTCTCACGCTGGATCGCGCCGGCCGCCTCGTTGCTTGTGAGCACGGTAATCGACGTGTCTCTCGCACGGAGTCAGATGGACGTGTTGTGGCGCTCGCCGAGCGTTATCAAGGCAAGCGCTTGAACAGCCCGAACGATGTAGTGGTCAAGTCGGATGGCGTGATTTACTTCACCGACCCGCCCTATGGGATTGACTTGAAGGATCGTGAGCAACCATGCAACGGCGTGTATCGCATTTTGCCGGATGGATGCGTCGAGTTGCTGGTCGATGACTTCGACCGGCCGAATGGGCTGGCCTTTTCTCCGGATGAGTCGGTGCTGTACATTGACGACTCGCCCCGTCGGCATGTGCGAGCGTTTGATGTGCGCCTCGATGGCACACTGGCCAACTCGCGCATCATCGCCGACATGGACCACCCTCAGCCCGGTTCACCGGATGGCATGAAGATCGATGTCGAGGGACACCTGTACGTCACCGGTGCGACCGGCGTGTGGGTCTTCGAGCCGAATGGAGAGTTGTTGGGGGTGGTGGTGACGCCAGAGCGTCCGTCGAATTGTGCTTGGGGTGATGCCGATCGGCAGACGCTGTATATCACAGCGCGAACATCCGTGTATTGCATTCGCGTCAAAGTGGCCGGCCTGGGGCCGCTCGTGGAGCGGTGAATGAACAAAGCGCGTCTTACTTCGTGCCCAAGGGCAAGAAGGCGCGCGGCGTCGTTGTTACTGCTGGGGTCATCACCAAGCGTTTCAAGGCGCCGGTGGTCGCCGAATTCTTTTGAACGACGTACAAGTTGCCTTGTTCGTCCTCGCCGAAAGAGGCCAGGCTTGTCACGCCGCTCATCTTCAGTGCGCCGACCCATGCGCTTCCACTTCGCTGAATCGCCCAGATGTTGCCTGACCCGTAATCGCCGTAGAAGTAGATGCCTGATAGAAGAGGGTGTTGCGTGCTGCGGTACACATGCCCGCCGGTAACGGCTACACCGTCTGTATGGCCGTAAGCAGTGATGGGCAAAGTCGTGTTGGGTGCCGGCGGGTTGTCGCAGTCGCTGTAGTTAGCAGTGTTGAATCCGTGAAACCCTTCGTTCAACCGCCACCCGTAGTTCTCGCCACCTACGCTATTCGCCGGCTGGAAGTTGATCTCCTCCCAGCAGTCCTGGCCTACGTCGCCGATATACAGATCCCCGGTCAGCCGATCAAACGAGAAGCGCCAGGGGTTGCGCAAGCCATAGGCCCAGATTTCAGGTCGTGCGCCGGCAGTCTGTAAAAAAGGATTGCTGAGGGGAATGGTGTATGTAATTGTTCCCCGTGGATTGATGCGCAGCACTTTGCCCAGCAAAACGCTCAAATTTTGCCCGTTGCCCGTGCTGCCCCATGGATCTCCTCCTCCGCCTCCATCGCCTGTGGCAATATACAGAAAGCCATCCGGCCCGAATTGCAATTGACCTCCATTGTGGTTGCTGGCTGGCTGGGGAATGGTCAGAATCGGCGTGACAGCAATCACATTAGCCGTGTTCGCTGCCGGATTGGAAACCTTGTATCGTGCGATGACGACATCGCCGACGCAACAAAGCGCTTTTGTGGTGTAGTACAGGTAGAACTCTCCGTTGCTCTCGAAGTCGGGATCGAAAGCGACGCTTAACAGGCCGCGCTCCGAAGCGACGGATTCCACTTGATCGGTGATAGTCAGAAATGGGGCAGAGATCAAGATGTCGTTTTGCACGATGCGCAAACGGCCCGGTTTCTCGACTATAAACAGCCGCCCGCTGCCATCGCCGGCATGGGTGACGTGCACAGGATTATTCAAACCAGACGGCACGATGGTTTGCAGGCTCAAAGTAAATGCAGGCAATGTGGCCGGAATGGCTGGCGCCGCGTGCGTCGTCGCGCTGTGGGATTGATTTCCTGTTTTGCGAGCTACATCGTCCGTCTTGCCGGCCAGTGTCGGTCCACCGGCAATCATCGCTGCTACGACCATTCCTGTGACAACCCCGCTCGCCGTCAACACTCCCCGCAGCACATCTCGTCTCATGTCTGTATCTCCAACCTGGACCTACCTTTTACGATCTGCTCGCTGTCACCATACCATACTCTCAACAGCTCTCCGGCTCCGCTCTGTTTTTATCGGCTGCTGTGCATGGCGGAATGAATCAACTCTTGCTTGAGGTCCCACAGCCGCTGGGTTAGCGACACATGGTAAATGTGGGGGTTGACCAGGCGCCGCACGCCGGTGTCCAGTCGATTCATATCGTCGATGCGCCGTTGGCGAATCTGGTCGAGCGATGGCCACTCATACACCAGCTTACCTTCGCGTAGCACCTCGACAAATAACGGCTCGATCTCACAGACATCTTTCTGTTGCAGCGCGCGTTGCTGGGTATGGTCGGTAGGATGCCGCAGCACCAGCCGAGCAGAAGGATCTTCGAGCGTGCGGCGTGGGTCTTCGTCGTCTAGGCTGAGCAGGTCGGCGGTGGCGCTACAGCGTGTGTCATATATGCGCCAGGCCAGCTTGTGGCCGGGATTGGGTGTCTTCTCGGCGGATTCGGAGATTTTGATCGCCGGCTTCCAGCGCCCTTGATCCTGTACAGCGACCAGTTTGTACACCCCGCCCAGCGCCGGCTCGCCCCACGATGTAATCAGCCGCGTTCCGACGCCATACACCATGCGCTGAATCACGCGATCCGCATCGATGCCCCAACGCTTGGCTTCTTGGCGAATTTGGGTGATGATCTGCCAAATCAACAGCTCGTCCAAATCGTTTGATAGCACGATGGACGTATCGGGGAAGCCGGCGGCGTCGAGCATGCGTGCCGCCTGGATAGTCAAATAAGCTAAGTCGCCGGAGTCGATGCGCACCCCTACCGGCTTATGCCCTTTGCGCGTCAACTCTTCGAAGACGGTAATCGCGTTCGGAATGCCACTCTCCAGCGTGTTGATGGTGTCCACCAACAAGAGGCAGTCATCGGGATACACTTCAGCGAAGGCACGGAAGGCGTCTAGCTCGCTCATGCCGAGCGACATGAACAATTGCACCATGCTGTGGGCGTGAGTGCCTTTAGGCGTGTAGCCCAGCACATGTGAGACGCCGACGTTGGATGTGAAATCGGCCCCGCCGATCAGCGCGGCGCGCGCGCCGGCGTTGGCGCCTTTCTCTTGGCCCCGCCGCAGGCCAAACTCCAGCACCAAACTGCCGTTCGCTACGTCGCGAATGCGCGCCGCTTTAGTGGCAACCAGCGTTTGATAATTGATGTGCGCCAGCAGGGGCGTCTCCAGAATCTGCGCCATGGCCATCGGTCCTTGCACGACGGTGAGCGGCACGTTGGGATGGACGACGCGGCCTTCTGGAATGGCTTGCAGCGTGATACCCTCGAAGTTACCGTAATGACGCAGCCAGTTCAGAAAGTCGTCTCCGAAGACGGGAGCGCCGGCGCGATTGCGCTGGCTGCGCAAATACGCGAGGTCTTCAGGGCGGAAATGCGCCTCGTGCATCCAATCCACCAGCCATTCCAAGCCGGCGCAAATGCAATACCCAGCCTGATGGCTGTCGTAGTTCGGGTACCGGCGAAAGTAATGATCGAACTGGCCCAGTTTCTCATGCAGCCCCATACGAAAGTACATCTGGGCCATCGTTAATTGATACTGATCGGTGAACAAGATGCCCTCTGCGATAGCGCGGTCTGCGGGTTTCATGGTATTGCTCTCACTTCAAGTAATTTGATTCGGCGAGTTGTGCGATCTGCTCGCGCGTCCATGCACCATCGGCGATGATGATGCGGTAGGTCAGCGCGAGTGCGTCACCCGCTGCAAGCACATACTCTTCGTCGAACGAAAAGGCGAAGCTCACTGCTGCAAACGGTTCGGTGCGCACGAACCACTTATTCGGATAGTTGATGTTAGCCGGGTTATCGATGAAGATCAACGTGGAGGAGTCGGCCGTTCCATCATGCGAGCCGATGAAGGCCAGCCACGGCGCCCGCCGACCCATGATGTCCGGTCCTTCCAGACCTCCGGCGGCCAGCGCCCGGCCGCCGGTGAACGAGCGCGGGCCGCGCCAGAACAATCCCCCGTAGCCGGCCATCGGGCGGCCTTGGGTGGTGGGCGAACCAAACACCAACGGCGCGTGGCGCGTGTTGTCCAGCCAGAACTCGAAGTCGAGCGCCCAGTAGCTTTCATCTACATTTATCTCACTCACCGTGATGCGGCGCTTCTCGCGGATCCACGTTTCGCCGTTGGCAGTGATCCAGCGCAGCTCCTCGCGCAACTCCGCCGATTGATCCTCGCAGCGCAGGTCGGTCCAGCGTTCGTGTTGAATGCGCCCGTTGTTGTCGAGTTGCACGTAGCCTTGGCCGTTAATGTAGGTTGGCCCGCCCCAAAAGTTTTGGCCGGAAAGGTGGGCGCTGGTCATTTGCAAGCCTTTGTGCCACACATGGTCGTGGGGGCGATAAATCGTCACCTCGTTGCCGGCCAGTGTGCGCAGCGGATGGAAGTACGGCTTAGGTGATTCCACCGCCGGCGCGCCCGATTCGTACACATAGCGAAATAACGTCTGACCGGCATATTTCAATTCGACTGCGCTGTGCAAGGTGTGTTGAAGAATCAGCCTTGAGTCCTGAGTGTGTCTGTGCATCATGGCGACTTGTCTCCCGAAGCCGACGTGTTGTCTTGCGTTGTGCTGTGCGCCGCATTCCGGGGCGCATATTGTGCATCAATTCCTGAGCATCGACCCAAATGCGCTGTGTTGCAAGCATGCGTTTAGAGGCGGGATAATGGCCGTCATGCGTCGGCGTGATGTACTGATCACAACGCTCATCTTCCTACTTATCTGGCAAGTGCTGGCCGGCGTGATCCGCCGCGATATTCTGCCGGCCCCCACACAAGTGGTGGAGGCCATGGCAACCTACGCCGGCGAGTTAGGCCGGCACGCGCTGGCCAGCGCCTTGCGCGTCGTCGTCAGCATCCTCATCGCGGTTGTTTTAGCTGTGCCGGCCGGCCTGGCTATGGGTCAAATGCCGCGCCTCAATCGTCTGTTTGCCCCGCTGGTGTATCTGGTCTATCCGATTCCGAAGATCGTGTTTTTTCCTATCATTCTGCTCTTCGCCGGCGCAGGCGATGTCAGCAAAGTACTCATCATCGTGCTGATCTTGTTCTTCCAAATCCTGGTGCCGGTACGCGACGACGCAATCGGTCTGCGGCCTGAGTTGCTCAATTCGGTCAAGTCGCTGGGGGCAGGCCGGCGGGCGCTGTTCCGGTTTGTCTATGTGCCGGCTTCGTTGCCGGCTGTGCTCACTGCGCTGCGTTTGAGCATCGGCACGGCCATTGCTGTGTTGTATTTGACCGAGACAACGGCCACCCTACACGGCTTGGGCTACTTCATCTACTACACGGCCAGCACGCTGTTCGATTACGCGGCCACTTACGCCGGCGCCGTAGTAATGGGCTTGTTAGGGTTAGGGTTGTATTTCTTGATCGATGGGCTGGAGCGGCGGCTGTGTCCTTGGAAGTTTGCTGCCTGAGTGGCTCAATCCGCGTGTGGGTGATGCGTGCAGGCCATCCGTGACGGCCTTGACGATCCAGGATGGTTCGTTGATAGTTGAGCAGGAAGATGACCACTTCGACCGATAAATCGGCGCACGTGCAGGCAATGTTCAGCCGGATTGTGCGCCGCTATGACTTGATGAACCGGGTCATGACGCTTGGCCGTGATCAGGCTTGGCGACGGCTGACGGCGCGTGAATTGCACCTGGACGGCGCAGCGCCGCTTGTGCTCGACCTGGCTACCGGCACAGGAGATATTGCACTAGCCATCGCGCGGGCGTATCCCTCTGCGCGCGTGATTGCGTTGGACTTTGCGCGCCCGATGCTGGATGCAGCGCAAGACAAATCATTCAGGCAAGGCGCCCCTGTGCGTGACTTTGCGCAAGGAGATGCGTTGCGTTTGCCCTTTGCCGACGCCGTGTTCGATGCGCTGACGAATGGCTTTCTGTTGCGTAACGTGGCCGATCTACGCCAAGCTCTGGCCGAAATGCGGCGTGTGGTCAAGCCCGGTGGACAGGTGGCGTGTTTGGAAATCACACGGCCCGGCGCGCCGATCTTTCGCGATGCCTTTCGTCTGTACTTTTACGGCTTGGTGCCGCGCATTGGCCGGCTGGTAAGCGGCGACCCGCAAGCCTACACCTATTTACCGCACTCGTTGACCCATTTCCCACGTGCATCTGAACTGAGTCAGATGATGCTCGAGGTAGGCTTCCGCGACGTGCGCTTCCGCTTGCTGGGTCTGGGTGCGATGGCGTTGCATATCGCTACGGTGTAAAGGTGCAGTCGAGGTGCAGGTGCAGACCCTGCTTGTCCACGCAAAGACACAGCAGTGCTTTCCGTTCACCCAACCTTAAAAAGGTGAAGATGACTAAAGAGAGGGGCGCTATCCGAGCCAGGTGTAGCGTATCATTTCGCAGCCATGCGGCTCGCCGCCGATGGTCAGTTCTTGAGCCAGCACGATCCCATGCTCGTCGGCCCAAAACACCGTTGGACTTGCTGCTGCGCCTGACGAGTGATCGGGGCTGCTTTCGGTGATTTGATAGCGCCGGGTGATCGGTTTGGCCGGATCTCCGCGCACGGGCTCCTCGCCCTGGCAGGTATAGCTCTGTTCGACGCGCAGGGGGGTTAGTTCCGGCAACTGGGGCACGATCGAGTCGAAATGCGCCGCCATGCCCGGCTGTAAATTGACGCGCTGCAAAACGATGAAGTTGGACAGGGTGGAGGCAAAATCAAGGTGAGTCGAGTTGCCAAACGGCAAGTGTGAGCGACTGTTCACAGGTTGACCGACGGCGCGCGCTCGGTTGCGGAAAGCCTCTAGGCCAGAAGTCAGCTCATCTTCTTCCCAGGCGATCATCTGTTCGAGCAAAAGGCGGTTTGACTGAGAGAGGCCATACCCGGCTTGAGACGGCGCCGGCTGCATACCCGGCCGCCGCTGGCTGTGTGGGCTGCTGGAAGGGCGAACAGATTGCTCGTCGCGTTGGACTGTAGCGTGTTGAATGTCGATGCGCACATTTCCGCCCGCGATGGTGTACTTGGCGTTGTGTCGCACTCCCTCGATCTCAAGTTGCAGCCACGATGTTTTGGGTTGCCAGTGTGCATCGACATCCAGACAAATACGCTGTTGGTGCGGCGCCGGCCAGTCTTGCTCGATTTCGGTGAGCAATCGATAACCCCCGTTGAGCAGCCCAAAGATGCCCCACGCTTCGTCGCCCACGATGCGATGTCCATGCAAGATGCGATACGCCCCGTGTGCAATGCGGCGGGTGATCCGATTGGACTGGTCAAGCCGAACGTCATCGAGGTGCGAGTCGCCGCTGTCGGACATCCTTAACCCCGATGATACATGCAAATGGCGCGCCCAGGGTGAACGCGCGCGCTGTTTGTCACGCTGTCGAGCAATACTCGAAGAACCCGATTTGCTCCAACTCGGCGTGCAGGTGATCGTACTGGCCGGCGCTCAGCGTGCGCTGCGGCAGTCGAACCGGCCCGCAGTCTAGCCCGATCATTTTCATCATGGCTTTGGCTGCCGGCAGCCCGCCGTAGCGCGCAAACACGCTGATGAACTGCATGGCGCGCGCTTGGTCGGCTTGCGCCGCAGCCATGTCGCCGGCCTCATACGCGCGCCAGATGCGCCGGTAGAGCGGGGCGGCCAGGTTGTACGTGGTGCCGACCGCGCCCTGGCAGCCCAGCGCCAGCGCCGACAGCAGAATCTCATCGCGCCCGAACAGCATGTCGAAGCGGCCATCGCGCAGGCAACGTCCGTAGTCCATCAGGTTTTCGTAGGTGAACTTGGCGCCGGCCAGGTTGGGGATGCGCTCGACGCCCGCGATCAGAAAGTCGTACACCGGCAGCGCCACGCCGGTGAAGGAGGGAATCTGATAGTAGTAGAAGGGCAGGGCCGGCGCCGCAGCGGCGACGGCGGCGCTGAAGGCAATCAGATCTTCGATACAAGTTGGCTTGAAGAAGGTGGGCGCGGTGATGGCGACGGCCTGCGCGCCGATGCGCTGGGCGTGCGCGGCCAGCGCGCGCGCGTCCGGCAGGCTGTTGTGGCCGGCGTGCACGATCAGGGTCAGCCGGCCCTGGCTGACCTGCGCCCAGCGTTCGGCCACCTGCATCCGTTCTTCGGTGCTGAGCGAGACGCCCTCGCCGGTGGTGCCGCACACGAATGCGCCGGTTACGCCATTGCGAAGCAGGCTTTCAGCCTGTCGTTCGATCATGTCCAGATTGAGCGAGCCGTCCGCGTGAAAAGCGGTGAATGGGGCGGCAATCAGGCCGGTGAGATGCTGTGTCATGGGTAGATCATCCTCCGAAGCGGCGCGGCAAGGCTGGCCGGCAGCATCGTCACGCGATCCTTTTCGCCTTTGCCATCGCGCACAATGATCTGGCTCTGCGCGAAGTCGATATCTTTGACGCGCAGACGCAGGCATTCCATCAGGCGCAGCCCGCTGCCGTAGAGCAGCCGGGCCATGAGTTGGTGCTCGTCGGGG
>JANWVJ010000036.1 GCA_025056895.1 Thermoflexales bacterium | reverse complement strand
CGGCAACTTAAAGCCGCGCGGGGCGAGTTTGTGGAACCTGAAGTCTATCCGGGCGTGATCGGCCTGGCCTTTACCACCGTCTACTGGCCGGTCTATGCCTGGGCGAACGTCTACCACTTCGGTTCGCCCTTTCCGCCCTGTCGGTAGCTCGTCCGGCTGGCGTCGGCCATCAACCCAATCCACGTTGGCCTGCCGACGACCAGGCCGTTAAACTGCCGTTCGATGGCCTATTTAGACCATCGGCACAGCCCGCTGGGCGAGTTGAATCGCCACGCCCCACGGATCGCGCAGCATACAAAGCCGGTCGCCGGCCGGCGTGATGCTGATCTCTCCTACTCCTGTGCAACCCGCCTCGATCAATCGTGCGCGCGACTTCTCGATATTGGGTGTAGCAAAGGCAATATGCAACAGCAATGGGTTCATCGTCGCGTAGTCTGGCAACGGCGCATCGGGGTGGCGGTAAATCTCGATGAGGGTGTGTTTGCCATCGTCGCCCAAAAAGTAAGTCCGTGTCCGCCCGCCTACGTGCCGCACAATTGTTAGGCCGAGATGCCGCACATACCATTCAGCCATTGCATCTGGGTCGCTGACCTGTAGGGCGATATGTTCAATTCGCATAGTGCTCCTTGTTTTTGCGTCTGCGCAATCCGCCCATCTATGATACGACAGCGCTCTCATCCTGCTTGCATATCCTCTTCATCCGGCGCACAGATTGCTCAATATATCCATGTAGTGGACATCAGATTGCGTGTTTGTAAACCGGATGAATCGCATGTTGAGTATGGGGTGGTTTAAGAAGCTTGTCGCTGCTCTGGCCGGCTCGGCCTTGTTGATCGGCGCAGGATTTGTGGGCTGGGCGCAACTCAATCGCTATTCGGCTCTTGATGAGGCAGCCACGTTGGTTACGCCGGAGAGATATTCCTCTCAGGGGTGGCTGGTGTTCGATCCGCCCTCGGCGTCGGAAGTCGGTTTGATTTTCTACCCCGGCGGTTTGGTTGACCCGGCTGCCTATGCACCGGCTGCGCAGGACTTGGCCAAACGGGGTATTAAGACAATCATCGTGCCGATGCCGCTTGATCTGGCCGTGCTCGCTCCAAATCGGGCTGCCGATGTCGTTGCTGCCTATCCAGAAGTGAAGACGTGGGTGGTGGGTGGACACTCCCTGGGCGGAGCCATGGCAGCGTTGTACCTGGCAACGCACGCCAACACAGACGAGCGATTGCGCGGGCTGGTGTTATGGGGCAGCCGCGTGCCGGATCGCGTCGATCTGTCTAAGTTGCCGATCGAAGCGGTATCGATCTACGGCACGCGCGACGGCATTGCGCCACCCAACCTAACCGATGCTGAACGGCTGAAGGGCTTGCCGGTGGATGCTCGGCTGATTGTCATTGAGGGCGGCAATCACTCCGGCTTTGGATCATATGGGTTCCAAAATGGTGATCTGCCGGCAACTGTTTCACCCTCTGTGCAACGCCGCGCCGTCGTAGAGGCCACAGCAGACTTTGTCCTGCGTGTTGCTGCCCAGCGCGGCTCGGAGCGCGTCGCCAATCAGCCTTGATCAGACGGCGCGTGAGGATCATTGCCTTGCCGCGCGTGACTAGGCATGAGCAGGTGGTGCACAGCGTCCGGCTTGAACCAGAAGTTGTCGAACATCTCGATGACATAGGGGATATGGCCTGCCGGCAGCGCTACAAACATCTCGCTGGCATCCAGCGCATTAAAGCGCCGTCCACCTCCCTCACCCAGGGCAAACACCGTGTTTTGGGTGAGCCATGGTGCGGCAAAGATGGATGAACACGATGATGGGCCGAGTTCGCCGTGCGGCAACGTGCCCTCACGCACGGCGGCCGCGCCGGCCAGTTGCATTGCCCGCAGCGGGTCAGTGATAGCGATCAGCACGTCAATTGGCACCTCGTCTGCTACATCTCGTAAGGGGGCAGCAGCGATCGCGCGAATCGTCCCGACCGGCAAGGTGTGGCTGTTGTGTTTGTTGCGCCGCGCCGCTTCAGGGGTGAAGAACCCCTGCTCCATCGCCAGGTATTCACCGTCACAGATCAACGGCCCGGCCTGCTCAGGCGTGATCAGGCCCAGGTGGTATTGCCCCACGAAGCAATCGTGATGCGCTGCATCCACGTAAACTTTCTGGCCTCGCTCGGCACGATGCACGATGGCGCACACCGGCACATCGACAGCCACATAGCCGGCCGGCGGCGCGTCGTCGCAATAGGTGATTGCCACCGGTTCGCGCTTCAGCCGCATCTTGTTCTTCAGAATATCGTACAGCCGTGCGCGATCAACCGGCTTATGCTGGACTGCGCGCCAGGTTTGAATATCCATTTCTCACCTCCCGATTCGTTTAACAACCTTAAAACAAAAAGGGCACAAAGCGCTTTGTGCGCGCCATGTAGCTGAGGTAAGCCTCTCCCATTTCTTGGGCCAACAACGCTTCTTCGCGCGGGATGCGAATGGCATAGGCGATCACCAGTACGACGCCTGCCAACAGCGCACCTAACCAACTGGATAGCGCCAAGCCAATCCCAACCGCTGCCAACGTGCCGCCGACATAGCCGGGATGACGAATCCAGCGGTAGGGGCCGGTGTCCACCACGCGGTGCCCTGGCTGCACGGCGGCCTCGCCGATATACAGATGGCGCATCTGCATCTGCGCCCAGGTGCGCAGCAAGCGCCCGCCGGCCATCAGGATCAATCCCAGCGCCACCCATACGCTCCGCAGCTCGCCGCGAATCACGCCCAGTTGAAAGAAGCCGCAAACCAGTGGTGCCAGCAGGCTGATCGGAATCGCGACGGCCAGCGGCAAAAACGTGCGCGCCGACTCGCGTTTGGCCCCTTGGGGGGCGCGAATCTTAAATCGGGTTTCGATCAACATGAACCCGACCAAAATCAGCGAGAACACTGTTGCCGTGAGGGGCGTGTCGAACACGCCGTCTTTTCCGATGAAGTATTCGTACATACAACAGAGTCGTTAGGATTAGGAAGGGAGTGCCGTTTGATCGATTCGATATAGCTTACGGAGGCAACAGCCAAGCCGTTGGATTTACGCGCTCGCGCGTTGCAGCGCACTTTCGACCACTTCGGGCGTCACTTCGGCAATGTGGTGGCGCAGCGCATAGGCTTCGATCTGCGTGCGCAAATCGCGGCTGGCGCTGATGCGGCTGAGCCACGGGATGTTCTCCAAGTATGAATCCAGGCGGGCGCGGGCGGCGTCTGTCCAAGCGACACGGCCGGCAGGCGGCGCAACCGGCGCGCTGACTGGACCGGTCGGCTGGATCGTGTCGATCGGCAGGAAGTTGAAGACCGATTCATAGAAGCGGTTGACCATCTCTTGCACGATATATACGGCGCCGGAATACCCCATGAACGGCGTGCCCAGCGCACGCCGCACGATTGGGCCGGGGAAGGCGGCAGGAATGAAATGGGTAGCGCGCGCGCCAGCCTCGGCCAGGTAAATCTTCTCGTTGATGCTGCCGAAGACAAAGCCCGGCTGGCGCTTGTGCAGAAACTCACGCACGGCCAAGTTGTCCATTTCACCGGGGCGGATCGGCCGACCGGTGGCAAATACCGGCCGCATACCCAGCTCGTCGCCGAGGAAGCGCACCAACCCCTCGGCGTAGCTGCGCCCCGCAACCACGGCAAACTCGGTGGTGGGGAACCAGTCACCTTGTGGACCGCGCCAGAGGTCCCACAACGGTTGAAGCGTCGTGCGTTTCTCTTGTTCGATGAATGCCTCGGCCTGATCTTCAGTTCCCAGCAGTCGCCCCAGCTTGCGGATAAAGTCGGTCGTCTCGCGCACGCCGAACGGCGCGAACACGTATGGCCGGCCCAACGCCTGGGCCAGCCCTTCGCCAAACTCGCGGTACATCACCACGTTGACAGACGATTCGGCCAAGCGCGGCGTGTCGCTCAAACGGGCTGCGAATGGGTACACCAGGCCGATGTGGCCGCCGGCTCCCTCGATCAATCGCTTGACCTCGTGTACGTCCGCCGGCGCGTTGAAGCAGCCGTAGGTTGGCCCGATGAGGTTCACCTGTTTGGCGCTTGGCGCGACGGTGTTGCCGTGCCGCGCTCCGAAGTTGTGCCACAGCCACAGCAAAGCGCGATCGCGACCGGCCCATTCATCTTCCTCCAGCGAGCGGCTCCAGTAAAACGGGACGGGTGGCTCCAACTTGCTCAGCCAGTCGGCGTGATCGGAGGAGATCATTTCACTCTCGGCTGTGCTGACAACAATCAGCCGGCGATTGGGGTGCTGCACACGCACGATCTCGACAGCGCGCCGCACCGCGCCGGCTGTGCCCAACATGGTCACCTCTTGCTCGCGCATGACGGAGGGCGTTAAATTGTCAATGTGCGGGATGGCGTCGGTGTAGTCCGGCACAGCCGTGCCGACCAAGTTAAAGCAACCGATCGGCGCGTCGCAGATCACGTGTACGTCAGGCAGACAACAAAACGTCCACACTGCTGCCCAGTATCCGCTGGTTGTGTCCAGGTCTCGGATTAACTGGATTTGAGATGGAGAACTTGGAGTTTGGGAATGTTCCATGAGTCGTATGGCCTGGGACGAAGGTCAGACAACTACAAACTAGTCCATGGTGTTGATGGCTTGTGGCGTGATGACAGCGGTGGTCTCGCCGGTGAAGAACTCGCGCATCCACTGGTAGCGCGGCGCGCGCGATAAGGCGTCGCGGATGAGGCCGATCGTGCCGGCCAGGCCGGCGCTGAGGAAAAGCGGCCGCACGCTGAGCATGTTGGTGTAGTACAAGCCGGGGATGCCGCGCTCTTTTGCAGCCGCCGACAACGGTGTTGTGCCCAGCACGAGATCGGGCTGATAGCGATCGAGCGCAGCGATGTCCTGTTCGAGCTTCTTGCGATACACCACCTCGATGGTGCCATGTGCTTTCAGCCAAGCCTCATCGGCAGCGGTGTAGAGCGATTTGTCGATCGAGGTGCTCACGTAGGGCACCTGCGCGCCGGCTTCGACCAGCAAGCGAGCATATCCCAGCTCATTGCCTTCGTAGCCGCACACGTGAATGCGGCCGCTCAGCGGATTGGCCGCAATCAGGGCGCGGCACTTGTCGCGCTCCTCGGCGGCCACCGCTTCTACCCGCTCTGGATCAAGCTTTAGGGCATTGCCGATGCCCTTCAGCCAGCCATAGCTGCCCTCCGCGCCGATCGGCGCGCCGCTGACAATCGGCACGCCGGCAGCGCGCAGGGTCGCCACACTCTGCACGTAGAACGGGTGCAGTGCAGCGATTGCGCCCACCTTGCCGGCGATCTTGTAATCATCCAAGTTGCGCGAGGGCAGGTTGGCCGCCAGCGACGCCCCCATCTTCTTCAGCGCGGCATCCACCGTGATCGGATCGGCGGGGAATACTTCACCCAGCATGATGACCTTGCGACTGAGGTCTTCGGGCTGTGTATCCGGCTGATCGTAAGTCAAAGGCGTCTCGACGCCTTGTGCATCGGTCGGACGGGCCGGCGCGGTGAACTTCTTCAGCAACGCGCTGATGGCGACATCTTTTGCTTCTGGGTGCGAGTGAATGGCATAAGCCGGCACGCGCACCAACACCACCTCTGCGCCGTTGATCTGGGCGGGCAGCATCTCTTCGGTCAAGCCGGCGGTTTCGGCTACGCACAACGACAACGCTGCGACCAGCTTGGTGCCGGGGGTGCGGGCAGCTTCCTCGCAAGCTGCGCGCGCCGCTTCGGCCACATTGCCGGCCATCAATTCCTGTGTGCCTAGCGCCGGCGCAGCAATTGATTTGCGGGCGGCATAGAAGTGCGTCACGAACGTTAGGCCGTACAAGCAGCCGGTGTCGGTGACCATTGCTGTTTGCACGCCATCAATGCGCGTCAGCACGCGCAGGCTGCCAAAGGCTGGGCACATCGTTTGTGGCGTCAGCGCTTGATCAGGAGAAACAGAAACATCGTGAGGTGCGGCAGTACGCGTTTCGGTGGATGGGGTAGCTTCACTCATAACTTCCTCAGTCTCGACCTCAACAATCTCGATCTCGACAACATCAACCTCGACCGAATTTTCCGTGCGCCTTGTCGCTTTACGGAGAAGACATTGTAAATCGTTCATTGCTTCTCACAAGTGCGCTCGCAGGTCTGAGCCAACCTTAAAATACAGACGACAAGCCGGCTGGATGTTGTTGAGGTGATCTGCCTCTGCGCTCGTCTACAATACCGTCTGTGCCAGTATTGCTGCTTATTCGACATGCAACAAACGACTTTGTGAAAACAGGTCGCTTGCCGGGACAAACTCCTAACATTCACCTGAACGAAGAGGGCCGAGCGCAAGCCGACGCATTGGGTCAGTTTCTCAAGGGTCGCAAGTTGGACGCGGTGTATGCCAGTCATTTAGAGCGCGCGATTGAGACGGCATGGCGGGTGGCTGCCCCGCATGGCCTGAGCATCCGCATTCGGCCTGAGCTGGCCGACACCAATACCGGCGACTTAACCGGTCGCTTCACCAAGGATCTGCTCGAAGCTCCGGATACCAAGACGCTCTGGCAGATCGTGCGGGATAAGCCCTCCGAGGCCTGTTTCCCAAACGGAGAATGTCTGGCTGCGATGCAGCATCGTGTTGTAGATGCCCTTGAGCAGATCGCCGCTGCTCATCCCGACCCAGCGCCGCCGGCAGCGCCCGAGACCCAATCCGAGACGGCCATCCCTTCTACTGTCGCTGTCGTGACACATGCTGATCCCATTCGCGCTGCACTCGCTTACTTTCTCGGTATGCCGTTCGATAATTTCCAACGTCTGGGAATCTCGCCGGCTTCTATCAGTGCTGTGGCCCTGGGCGTCGATCACGCAACCGGCAACCGGTTTGTCCATGTTGTGAATGTCAATCAAACCCTACCGGACTCGACACGCTGAGCAGCCAAGCTCACTTTTGTAGAATGAAATTAGATCGTCTGGACGCTGCGGCGCTCTCTGCACTAGCAGTGTTGATGATCCTCATCGGGGTGATTGTGTGGCGCGGCGACCAAGTCGGTGTGCAGATTGTCCGCAGGACGCCGGCGCCGGATGCGCAATCGGTCGCCCTCCGACCGACGATCTCTTTCAGCTTTAGCGAAGCCATGCGTCCTTCTTCGTTGGAAGGCCGGCTGGAGGTGACGCCGCTCATCAGCGGCGCTCTGCGCTGGGACGGTAATACGGTGCTCTTTATTCCGGCGACCCCCTTGCAGCCGAATACTGTCTACACCGTCACGATTCGGGCCGGCGCACACAGTGAACAAGGCAGGCCGGTCTTACGCGATATGACCTGGTCTTTTCGCACCGGCCGTCTGCGGGTGGTCTATCTTTCCCCCGCGCTCGATCCCGGCGATCTATATGTGTTGGAGATCGACGCCGCTGCGTCGCCTCGCCGTTTGACAGCCGAACCATACGGCGTGTTTGACTTTGCCATCAGCCCAGATGGCCGGCACATCGTGTACAGCGCGGCGCGTGACGAATCCGGCGCGCGCGATTTGTGGCTGATCCGCCTCGACGGCAGCCAACGTGAACTGCTCGTTGAGTGTAATCAACAAGTGTGTCAATCTGCCTCGTGGGCAGCAGATGGCATCCGTGTTGCCTTTGAACGCCGCGCGTTAGTTGATGGTCCGCTCGGTCGATCGCCTGGGCCGGCGCACATCTGGGTTGTTGATATCACCACGCGGCAGGTCGCTCCATTGTTTATCGGCGCCGACGGCGATGCAGGCCCGCTTGGCGCACTGCCGCGTTGGGCACCGAGCGGCGATCGGCTGTCGTACTATGACCCGCTTGCTAGCGCTGTCACGGTCGTCGATACACGCTCTGGTGAGCGCGTCCAATTGCCCAGTGCCCTGGGTGATTCCGGGGCGTGGTCGCCAGATGCCCGTGAGTTGATCTTTCCCGACTTGTTGGCTACCGATGCCGGCCAGTTCAGCCAAATGCTGCGCGCCGACCTAATCAGCCGCGTCATGACGCCGGTCACGGTTTTGACCACGACGAACGATTCTTCAGTTGCTTGGTCGCCGGCAGGCGATTGGATTGCCTTCGCCCGCAAAACAGTCGCCGCCGGCGTCGGTTTCTTCTCCATAGGATCGCAAGTCTGGATCAGCCGGCCGGACGGGAGTGCGCTGCGCCCGCTTACAGCTCAACCTGAATACAGCTATGGTGGATTAAGCTGGAGTCCGGATGGCAGATGGATCGTCGCTGTGCGCAACCTCGTGCAAGCGCCCAATGGCCGACCGGAGATATGGCTGATTCGCGCAGATGGACAGTCAGATGAGCACCGCGTGCTGGTCACCGATGCAACGATCCCGGCCTGGGTGCCGTAGCCGAAGCTTTTTAGGACAACAGACGCTTGATCTCTGTCAGACCCTCGGCAATATCTGTTGTGATGATGGCGTTGTCGAACTGAGTAGCCAGGTCATGGTTGATCATAAACGCCCGCCCACCGAACACCAGCCGCGTGTGGGGAGATTCACGCGACAGATATCGCGGCAAGTCCAGAAGGAATTGCGCTGATTCAGACATCATGGCAGAGAGGGCCAAGACGCGCGGTTTCAGTTCGCGTGCGGCGCGCGCCAATTCGACCAAAGGAATGTCAGGTCCGAGGTACAGCGCATTGCAGCCGGCCCGGCGTAGGAACAGGGTCACCATGATCGCGCCGATTTCATGACGTTCGCTGGGAGCACAGCCGACTAAGACCGGCGGGCCGGGGTATCTCGGCTGGGCGTTTAGCAGCGTCAACAGTCGCCCCATCAGATAGGCGCTGGCATGGTGCTCAATTGCCATGGAGATTTTGCCCTCAAACCAGTCCTGGCCAATCGCGGTCATGCAGGGAGTAATAACATGAGCGCAAATCGTCTCGACAGAGTACAGGGCAAATGCCTCGGTCAGCACGGCGCTCGCGGTCTGTTCATTCATCTCAATCAGCGCGGCGTGCAACATGTCGGTCAGGCGCTCGCAGTTGGCAGCTTTGGCATCGTCGAGCTTGCGCAATCGTAAGGGCAAAGGATGCACACTGGGACTGACGTAAGAAGGTTGTGTGCTGAACGCCGCCGTGAGGCTGTTGGCTGGAGCCAGCTCGTCAGCAGACGAAGCAGCCTGCTCGTCCGCCTCTGCATCGACGCGCAGCCGATCCAGTAACGCAACAGCCCGGCTGATGCTCAGGCCGGCGTCCAGTTGCGACTTGAGCCAGACCAAGGTGGCGATATCGCGCTCGGAATAGAGCCGATAATTCCCGTCGGTGCGACGCGGCGCCAATGCCTTATACCGTCGCTCCCAGGCGCGCAGCGTGGCAGCCGGAATGCCGGTGCGCTGGGTGACTGCTTTGATGTTGTAGATCGGATCGTCCGAATAGGTGGCCGGCGAAAAGTCCGGTATCATCCAAATCCTCCCGTAACTGAGTCTCAAGTGGGTCGGCCACAACCTTCAATCTTCGCTCATAGGTCCGTGGTTCAAGTTTATTGCAGCGAACAACCCGAGTCAATCATCTGTTGCGCTGTAGATTGAGCTGCTTGAAGTGCTTCTGATGCCGGCCGGCCTTCAAACACTTGGCGTAGGCTGTTCACCAGCGCGTCTTGCACGCACTCCCATCCGTCGATCAGCGGTTCCGGCTGAGCCAGTGGAGCAATCGTTTTAAGGAGCGCCAGCCAGGCTGCATTCGACATTTGACTCTCCAAGTTGATGATTGCCGACACACGCGCCGGCAACTCGCCGGTTCTGGCAGCCCACTTGGCGGTTTGCGGCGTGTCCATCAGCCAACGAATGAACTGCCAAGCTGCCAGTTGACGCTCTTCATCGGTGCGGGTGATGACCCACAACGGCGCGCGAAATACGGTGCGGCCGGTTGAGCCTGTCGTCGGCAGCAGCCCGATCTGCCAGTCAAAGTTCGCCCGTTCTTGAATCAGAGAGCGATATATCTCGATTTGATCGCTCCAATCGAATGCGAAGATGACCCGGCCGGCGGTGAAGTCATCTCGGCTTTGGCGTGGGCTGCCAACCCGATAAGCCAAATTGTTGCGGAGGAACTCGGTCAGCCGGTTCAACGCCTGTTCAGCCGAGGGGGTCGCCAGTTGCGCGACGCGGTTGTTCTGTTCGACGAGTGCGCCGCCATGAGCGTATAACCACTCCTCGAATACGGCGCTGCTGGTTTCAGCGCCGAAACACAACGTGCCTTTGGATCGATCGGTGGCGCTTGTACACACAGCGCTGAATTGTTCCCAGTCAGCCGGCAAGGTCTCGAAATTGATCGAGCGCAGCCAGTCGCGATTGGCAAACAGGACGCGCGCCACGCCGCCAAACGGGATGCCGATCAGCTCTCCCTCTGCGCTGGTCAGCCGGCCTGCCTGCAACACGAACGGATATAGATCGCTGCGATCGCCTGCGCTCCAGCCGATCGCAGAGTCGCCATGATTCACATAGGTGTCGAGCGTAGCCAGCACGCCCTGTCGGTGATAGACAATTGCCTGAGATGGGGATACGAGCAGCAGGTTGGGTAAGGCGCGTCGATTGCCTCCGTTTACGCCGTTCAGAACGGCCGAGCGCATGGCTGCCGCATCCCGCCGCTCTGGGGTAACAATTGCGCCGGCAGGATTGCCTCGGTTCCACTGGTCGATCAAGTCGAGTAGCACGCGTTCGCGCTCGCCGGTCAGCGGGTGCCATAAGGTGAGAATCTGGCGGCTGGGCGGCGGCGAACAGGCCGCCGTACCGGCAGCCAGCGCCGTGAGAGCAAGAAATTGCCGGCGTGTCAAGCGCCCAGAAATCAACATATTCATCTTGGATTGTGCCTGTCAGTGGACTGTCGATCCCGATCAAATTGCCGGCAGCCCGCCATATCAGTAAGTGAAATTGTTGTCGGCGTCTGTCAGCCGTGGCAGCGCGGCATCTTTGGCCGATAAGATCGGTTTTTTAATCGGCCATTCAATACCGAGATCGGGATCGTTCCACAGTACGCCCGCTTCCAGAGGCCCGTTCCACTCGGCTGTGACTTTGTACAGCACGCCGGCTGCATCGCTCAGCACGCAAAAGCCATGCGCGAAGCCGGGCGGTACGTAGAGCATACGTCCGTTCTCCGCCGACAATTCTGCGCCCACCCAGCGCCCGTATGTGGGCGATCCTCTGCGTATATCTACGGCCACATCGTAGATTGCCCCGTGCGCTGCGCACACCAGCTTGCCTTGAGCGCAAGGCTCCTTCTGATAATGCAAGCCGCGCAGCACACCGTGAACGGAATATGAGAAATTATCTTGCACAAAATGCGCCGGCAAGCCCAGGCCGGCAAACATCGAAGCCTTGAACAATTCTCGAAAGAAGCCGCGTTGATCGGGAAAACTGCGCGTCTCGATCAACACCACTTCGGGGATGGACAGGGATTGGACGCGAAACGACATAGTGCTTTAGCGGGTTAGATTCAGAGCGTTGCAGGGTCGACGGTGAAGAATCCTTTGTCTGTTTTGGTCAATCGCCCAACTGGCGTTTGAGTGTCGTGTGGAGAGATGAGCAGCGCGCCGTGTGAATATGCCCACGCTTGCCAGGCGCGTTTTGTCTCAATGTTGACCAACGGGAGCACATCATAAGCAGTCACCCACGGCAGGCGGGCAAATTGGATCATATAGGTCGCCATGTCGCCGAGGATCAGCGCCGGCGCGCTTTTCAAAGCTTCGTTTTGCCAGTGAGGAGATGCTTCGATTAGCACAGATTGGTGGCCGGCGGTGTGGCCGGGAGTCGGCGCCACCCGCACCTGCGGCGCAATCTCTGCCTCGCCGTCCAGCAAGGTCAACACACCGGCTTCCGTTAAGGCAACATAGTTGTCTGGGAAATAGGTGTTGCGCGTGCGCTCATTGGTGTGGGTCGCATCGTGATATTCTTGGCGCTGGACGTAGTAACGGGCATTCGGAAACGTGGGAATGCAGACGGGCGGATCGCCGGCCAACCGTGTGGCCCAGCCGGCATGATCGCCGTGCAAGTGCGTGAACACCACGGTGTGAATGTCGGCCGCCGTCAAGCCCAATCGCGCCAGGTCGTCGAGCAGGTTGCCGTTGGGACGGCGCACGTCGTACTGCGCGGCAATCACTTCATTTGGTTTGTCTCCAACGCCGCAATCAACTAGGATGTTCTGCCCGCCGGCCTGGACCAACACACATCGTAGCGCTTGTGGCACACGATTTTCTTCATCAGGCGGAAGGATTTTGATCCATTTGGTGCGTGGAACTAAACCGAACGCGCCGCCGCCGTCCCAGTAGCTGATGCCGTCGCTGAGCAGATGAACGGAGAATCCCATGCTGCACTTCTGGCAAATCAATGCGTGAACCCAGGTGGCCGGCTGTGCTATAGCTCGCCTCTGAACTTGCGCGCCCCCTCACACGAGCAGTGCTTTACTTTCTTGCCGCTGTTGCACCACGGGCAGACGTCGTTGCGCCCGACTTTGACAGCGGTTTTGATCGGCGCCGGCTTGCCGGCCGAGGCCGCGCTGCCGCCGGATGTGCGCACGTTTTGGGGTCGGCTAGTTGCCGCGCGCTGTAACTGCTGGGCTGCTTGGCGTTGTTGGCGCGGAGCCGGCTGCGACATGTTGAACTGGATATTGAAGATGCGCTGTGCGACTTGGCGCCGGATCGCGTCCAGCATGTCGGCATACATCGCGCTGGCTTCCGTGCGGAACGAAACCAGCGGATCGCGTTGGGCGTATGCGCGCAGGCCAATCCCTTCCCGCAACTCGTCCAAGTCGGTCAAGTGGCGCACCCAGAATTGATCGACAGTTTGGATCAAAATCAGGCGGTCGCGCGTCAGCCGCACCCCATCGGTGAAAGCGTTGTTGATCGCTTCGGCGTAGTCGGCCGGAATGTCGTTCAGCGGCAGCGCCTCTAGGTCTGGGGTGAGCGCATCGCCTAAGTGGATTTTGGCCCAGGCGTAAATGTTGCGCATGAAGGGATCGCGGCTTTCGCGCATCGTTGCCAGCGATACATTGGCCAACTTCATCTGGGTCAGAAGCACTTGGCCGAATTCTTTCAGACCGACGTGGTAGCGCTCGGCGGCCATCTGCTGCAATTCGCGCACCATTTCCTCGCGCGTGCCTTTCTTCCACTTCTCTGGATTGAAGTCTTTAGGCAGTGGAACGATTAAGCGCACTTCGTTGACCAAGCCGACCAGGTCCCAATCCTCGGTCGCTTCATCGCCGGCGTGCGCTTCCACAATGGCTTTCAGCTCATCGTTCACCATGCCCATTACCGTCTCGCGCAGGTCGGTCTTCTCCAGGATCATGCGGCGCTGGGCATAGATGACCTCACGCTGTTTGTTCACCACATCGTCGTACTTCAGTACGTGTTTGCGCAGGTCGAAGTTGTATCCTTCCACTTTCTCCTGCGCTTGTTCGATGCTCTTGCTGAGGATGCCATACTCCAGCGGCACGTCATCCTCAATGTTTAAGCGCGTCATCAAGGATTTGACGCGCTCACCGCCGAAGCGCAGCATCAGATCATCTTCTAGCGAGACATAGAAGCGCGTGGAGCCAGGATCGCCTTGGCGGGCGCAGCGGCCGCGCAACTGGTTATCGATGCGCCGCGCCTCGTGCCGTTCGGTGCCGATCACGTGCAGCCCACCCAGCTCGAGCACCTTCTTCTTTTCGGCGCCGGTTTCTGCTTCGGCTTCGGACAGCGCTGCTTGCCACACTTCTTTGCTCACCTGGGTGAGGTCAACACCCTGCTTGCGCAATCGCTCGCGGGCGATGCCTTCTGGGTTGCCGCCGAGCAGAATGTCCACGCCGCGTCCAGCCATGTTTGTGGCGATGGTCACCGCGCCGAGCCGTCCGGCTTGGGCGATGATGACGGCCTCTTTCTCGTGCTGCTTGGCGTTCAACACCTGGTGCGGGATACCCTTGCGCCGCAGCATCTCGCTCAGCATTTCGCTGGTTTCAATCGCAATCGTGCCGACCAACACCGGACGACCAGTTTTGTGTACCTGGGCGATTTCATCCACGACTGCTTTGAATTTTGCTTCGCGCGTCTTGTACACCAGATCGGCGTAATCGAGCCGGCGGTAATACTTACGCTGCGGGTTCTTTGGATCGATATACACCGTGACCGGCGAGCCGTCCACGAACTTGTCTTTTTGCTCGACCAACTTCTTTTGCATCGCTTGATACTCGATGTTGGTCGGCAGTGGCACTACTTCCAGGTTGTAAATCTTGAAAAACTCTTCCGCTTCGGTCATGGCTGTACCGGTCATGCCGGCCAGTTTGTCGTACATGCGGAAGAAGTTTTGGAAGGTGATCGTGGCATAGGTCAGCGACTCACGCTGCACACGCACCCCTTCCTTAGCCTCGATAGCCTGGTGCAGGCCCTCGCTGAAGCGCCGGCCATACATCAGGCGGCCGGTGAATTCGTCCACGATGATGATCTCGCGCTTGTCGCTCACCACATAGTCCCGGTCGCGCTCGTAGATGGCATGCGCACGGAGCGCGTTGTCCAGGTAGGGCGTCATCTCGGCGTGCTCGGGCGAGTACAGATTCTCAATCCCCAGCATTTTCTCGATGCGGATGATGCCTTGTTCGGTCAGAGTGACGTTTTTGGTTTTGGCGTCAACGATGTAGTCGCCATCGGGGTTTTTGGGGTCGTTGTTTTTGCTCGGCTCGAGCCGGCGCACCAAGTCGGCAAATCGTTTGTAGAGGGGCGACGGCTCATCGGCTTGGCCGCTGATAATGAGTGGGGTGCGCGCTTCGTCGATCAACAAGTTGTCCACTTCGTCGATCACGGCGTAGTGCAAAAGAGGTTGCCCCTCTTCATCCACCCGCTGCACACACTCGCTCAAGTCTTGCGTCATGTTGTCGCGCAGGTAGTCGAAGCCGAATTCGTTGTTGGTGCCGTAGGTGATGTCGGCGCGGTAGCAATCCGCACGCTTGACGGGGCGCAAATTGACCAATCGATCGTCTTTGGCCGGGTAAGCGGGATCGTATAGGTAGGAGGCGTCATCGGGCCGGCCGTCGCCGGCGCTCTGAATGATCCCAACTGTGAGGCCGAGGGCGTGGTAGATTGCACCCATCCATTGCGCGTCGCGTTTGGCCAGATAGTCGTTCTGAGTCACCAGATGCGCCCCCAGCCCGGCTAGGGCGTTCAGGTACAACGGCAGCGTGGCAACCAGGGTTTTGCCTTCGCCGGTGCGCATTTCGGCAATTTTGCCCTGGTGCAGCAACGCTCCGCCGACCAGTTGTACGTCATAGTGTCGCAAGCCCACGGTGCGTCGGGCCGCCTCACGCACGGCAGCAAAGGCTTCGGGCATCAAGTCATCCAGGGTCTCGCCGTCGGCCAGCCGGCGACGGAACTCATCTGTCTTGGCGCGCAACTCGGCGTCTGTTAGTTTGATGTACTCCGGCTCTAGGTCGGCGCAGCGACTGACCAGCGGCCCCAAACGGGCCAGCGCCTTGCTGGTATCGTCGCCTACCAGCCGGTTGAGAAGACTTTTCAACATATCGGTCTGTACAATGGATCGACAAGGGCGGGTCTTGAAACCCGCCCCTGCAATAGGTCATTATCCACGCAGGTGAGTCGCGAGGATTATAGCAGCCGGCCTTGGGGCAAGTGCTGAGTCCTGAGTCGAAAGTAGTGTTCTACTGGCAGGTGGCGTGTCGTCGGCGAGGCAATGCCATTGTTGGCCACGCTTTACCTAGATGCCATCTTCGAAGGCAGCGATGCCGCCGGCGTCGATCTCCAAGATCAGGCATAAGAGCAGTTGCGCGCTGCGCCTCAAATTGTCTATGTTGACGCGCTCCGGCACATCGCCGGCCAGGTGATACTGGGAATCGGCATACGGCCAGGAGCCGATGTGCATGATCGTCCTGCGAAAGCCGGCGTTGATGAACATCCCGTCGTCGTCATTGATCGGCGCCTTGAAACAAACATTCACTTCTAGGCCGAGATCATAGCGTGTGGCACAGGCGGCAGCGAACTCGGCCAGCGGTCGGCCTTCCTCGGTGCTGTATGTGACGCAATGGGTCAACCGGCCGGCGGCCATGTCTTCATCCGATTTGCCGTCCACCGAATCCACGTTCATCACGGCGATGATCTTGTCGCCACGTGCAGCGGCGGCTTCAGCGGCAAAACGGCTGGTCCAGGGGGTGTGTTCCTCGTTGCAAAATAGAAAGCGAATCGTGCGCAGAGGCGCGAGCGCAGCAATCACGCGCGCCAATTCCAGGTTGACCACTAGGCCGGCGCAGTTGTCGTGTGCCCCAGGTGAATCAATCCAGCTCATCGAGTCTTTATGCGCGATCAACTGAATGATTTCATCTGGCTGTGCCTGGCCGGCGCGCGCCACCTCGATATTTGCTGCCTCATGCCACGGATCATCAGGGTGAGGCGCGGCGTACCAGTGATGGATCGGTTTGCTCTCGTCGCAGCGAAAAGCTTGTACACGGTGAACGGTCGAAACAGGCGTATAGGCACATGCTTCCAACTGGCCGCGAATATACGCATCTGTTTCAGCCAGTGAGTCAATCGTCTGACCGGGGCGGGTGTAATTCACCTTACGAAAGGGCAGCGGATGGTTGCTCAGGTAAAACAAATCGCGCTTCAAACGCTCTGCTGAGATCAGTTGAAGAAGGGTTGGATCAATCATCGTATTCGGTGTGAAGAGTCAGTAACGCTTCGGCAGAAAGTAACGTTTTGGCAGAATTGAGCGACCGCCGGCACGTTCAGATCGTCCTGGGGAGATCGTCCAAAGCTTGGATACAGCGATGGCTTGGCAAGCCTGTCCATGATACTCTTATCCTCTACGAGCGCGCGATCAGCCGGCCCCGACGAAACACACGACTACCGGCCCAAATCAACACTACGTCGGTCACCCACAAACCTAACCCGAGCAATAGAACTGCCCCGATGCTGAAGTACATCACTCCTGATATCTGGCCGAACAGCAACAGCAATAGCGGCAACACCACGATGCTGCCCACTTGGTAAGCATCTTGGAAGCCCTGAGCGCGAACGGACACCAGCACCATCGTGGCCAGCCCGAAACCGGCCGCTGCCGGCGCAACCCACACCACCAACACCACCCACATGAGCGTAGGGAAGAACAAGCTGCCCATCACCCGGCCGGCAGCCGCATTGGCCATAACGACGTATAAGACAAAACCGACTGCGCTCACGACCATCGCCGCCAGCCAGGGTGCCAGCAGCTTGCCGACGAATAACTCGCGGTCAGTGGTGGGCGTGTAGAGCAGTGTTTCGAGTGTGCGCCGCTCGCGCTCGCCGGCGAAGCTATCTGCCGCCATCACCGATGAAGTCATCACCGGCAGGATCAGGAACAACGGCGCCAGCATGTACACCAGGAAGAACACGATAGGTTGTTGATCAGGCGTGTAGAGCGCCATCTCTGTGCGCAGACCTTCTGGCATATGTGCCAGCAGCTCGCGCAATTCGTTCACGTTCATCCCGCCGACGTTGGCCAGGTTCGGCGCCAGCGCCGCCATCCAGGGCAGCGCGCCAAATAATACCAGTGGAGCGATGAGGATAGGCAAAACCACGCCTTTGTTTTGCAACACCACTTTGAGGTCTTTGCGGGCGATGGCAGAGACGGCGCGCCGGTTCATCGGGTGTGCTCCTGTTGCGATGGTTCTGCTGCGCCGGCGTGCAGGGCGAAGTACACGTCTTCCAGCGACGGCTCATGCGGCGTTAGGCGATAGACGCGCACCCCATGGCGCGTCAGCAAAGCCAGCATATCCGGGATGGCCTCACGGCCGGTGACGCGGAGTGACAAGGCACCGAGCGGGCCGCCCGGCGCTTGATCGGCGCTTGGTTGAGGCCGGGCCGTCAATAGCCCGCTTGCATGGGACAGAAGTTCAATCGCAGCTTCGATATGTTCTGCGGCGATCTCGATCTCGACCTGCACCTGCTGCACATAGCGCGCAGCCAGTTCCGTTGGTGTGCCGACAGCGACCAGCCGTCCGCGCTCCATTACGCCCACACGATCGCACAATCGCTGGGCCTCAACCAGATTGTGCGTGCAAAGAAACACAGTGCGGCCTTTCTGCCGCGCCAGCGCAGCGATCAGCCGGTGCGTCTGACGCGCGGCGAGCGGGTCTAGGCCGGCAGTGGGTTCGTCTAGAAATAGCAGTTCCGGGTCGTGCAACAGCGTGCGCGCCAGCGCCAATCGTTGGCGCATCCCGGTGCTGTATGCCGCCACTTTCAGATCGGCGCTATCGCTCAGGCCGAAGAAATCCAACAACTCGCTCACCCGGCTGTCGGACTGACGTTGGGGCACACCAAACAAATCGGCATAGACAAGTAAATTCTCGCGCCCGCTGAGCCGGGCGTCCAACGCAGCCGATTCGGTCAGCACGCCGGTGCGGGCGCGCAAGGCCGGCCCATCGGCAAGCGGGTCTAATCCCAGCACATACGCCTTACCAGCGTGAGGCTCTAACACGCCGTTCAGCAAGCGCACGGTAGTGGTCTTGCCGGCGCCGTTGTGACCGAGAAAGCCGAACACCTCGCCGACGCGCACTTCCAGGGTCAGCCCATCAACGGCGATCTTATCGCCGAAGCGTCGGGTGAGATTATGGGTGATGATGGCAGCAGACATTGCTTTGTCGGAGAGCCTGCTTCAACGTCCTTCGACCGGCGCGATATTCTCGGCTGTCAAGTCATACAGCTCATACACCAGTGCGTCGATCTCCTGATCCAACGTGTGGCAACGCGGACTGTAAAACCGTCTCTCGTGCTCGCTAGGGGCTGTCGCCAGGCGTCTCTTTGCTTCCAGCATCTGGGTCACCCATGAGACCATCTGTTCGTGCGGGGCTGCATCGGCAGGGGTGTTGAAGTCGATTGTGCGAATGGGAAGCTGATCGAGGTATTGACGCATGGGGTAGCTCCATGGCTGGGCTGCTTAAGAAGCAGTTTGCCCTTGCCCGTGTGATTCCTGAGATCGCTTGCGCCGGCGGCGCAACAGCTCGGCGGCCGTGGCGCCGGCAGGGGTGGGTGCATCGGGCGGCTGTCTATCTTGCATAGGCGCGCCGCTGATCTGAACGTTGCTTGATCCTGGCGGTGCAGCAGGCGCACCAACCGATCGACTTCGGGATCGCGCGGCACTCCATGTCTCCGAGCTGCGCGCTTTAGCGTGCATCAGTCGCTCCATCCGCCTGCCCTGTTCCAGTGTGCTCCCTGCACGCCGAGGCGCCGTTCCCAGTGCCTTGCGGAAGCTGACGGCAATACGCCGCACGCCCACATCGAACGGCAGTAAACAGGCTGCAATTGCCAGTAACCACGGGAAGAGATCGGTGCGCGAAACGGCCGCCGGCGCGCCGGCACGAAATGCATCTGCCGGACGAGTCAACACAGCGCCGCCGCCCAGTTCGGCCCATCGCAACAACGCTCCCTCGCCGCCCGGCGTGGGCAGATACTCTGCGGAATACGGCTTTGCCCAAGCGAGCATTTTGTCGATCCTCATCCTTTGGTCTAGGCCGGCGGTTGCCGTAAGCGCAGAGAGTGACTGAATGTGCACAACGTATGCGCCCGGCTCGCGCAGATACACCTGGCTTTCATAGCGGCCTGGAGCAACTTGCCTGAGCAACGTTCGTTGCGCGTTCCCGTTGCTGTCGATCAGCGTTGCCTGCACGGGCGGCACAGGGGCGGTCTGGATGTCATCCGCTGGCGTCTCGACCGTGATCGTGGTCCAGTCACCCTCCTGCGTCACCTGTGCTTGTGCAGCAGTGTCCGGCCGTTCCAGAATCGTCCAACGCACGACTTGCGCCCAAAACTTCGGGAATGCATCCCAGTTCACCCACAAGCGGCCCCACCGGCCGGTGGCGTCCGAGGTGAAGGCAACTGCCCGACCCAGGCCGTACTGCCAAGCTGCCAGCAAGGGATCGCTGTCGTTGGCCCACAAGATGATTTGCGCTGCCGGCTTGGGGGTGGTGGCGACGTAGCCCAACATAGCCGGCGCAGCCTCGATCCCGCTGAGCATCGGGCTGTTTGCCCCCACTTTCGGTACAACCGTTTGCTCCACCACATAGCTGCGCTGAGCAAGCGCCGTCTCTTCAGTAAAGATCGTCGGCAGCGTGGCAGCGCGGTCGGTCAGATGAAACCTGCCTCCTCCGATACGCGCAATCTCTT
The DNA here is from genome assembly GCA_025056895.1 of Thermoflexales bacterium. Lineage (GTDB taxonomy): Bacteria > Chloroflexota > Anaerolineae > J036 > Brachytrichaceae > Roseilinea. The sequence goes on along the minus strand of JANWVJ010000036.1, from coordinate 2,188 downwards.
TGAGAAAAGGCACATCCGAGCCATCGCCGATCGCAACTACGCTGAGGGTGATGTTTTCGGCGCGCATCTGCTGCGTCAATTCACGTGCGCCACTCTGATTTTCGGAGTCGCTGCCATCGGCTAACAAGATGATGAACTTGTTGCGCTTGTCAGATTGGCCCAGCACCCGGCGGGCTTCGATCAACGACTCGTACACGTAAATGCCTCCGCCGCCGGGCGCAATACGCAGGATGTCGGGAATGAAACGCTGTCGGTCGCGGCCGGCGAACGGTCCGATTTGATCCACCAGCGTGGTGTCGAAGCCGATGATGGTGATCTCATCATCATCGTTGATCAGCTCGGCGGCACGCGCAGCAGCTTCGGCAGCCAGGCGCATCTTCGGCACTCCCCCTTCTTGTGCGCTCATGCTGCCGCTCTTATCCATCACGATCGCCATGGCCACCGATGGAAAACGGCGCGGGTCTTTGACCTGCGATTCGACCGGCAGCGTTTCTTCAAGCGGTGTCTTGAAGTAACCGCCCACGCCGTAGCTGTTTGGCCCGCCCACGACCACCAGCCCGCCGCCGATGTCGCGCACGTAGCTTTGCAACGAGAGCATTGCGCGCAAAGAAAGCTCGCGCGCCGGCGCATTCACCAACACCACAGCCTGATAGGCTGCCAACGACTGAATAGCGGTCGGCATTGCAGCCGGCGCGCTTTCATCGTAATCAATGCCCGCAGCGGTGAGCGCCGCCCGCAAGGGTGCTGCCTCATCTAAGTTGGCCGGGCCATTGGATGCTGCCGCATTCGACACCAGCAGAACGCGCGGCTTGCCGCCTACAATGACGGATGCCGACAACATGTTGTTTTGAGGGATCGTGTCCGCTTCAGGAATAAGCTGTATGCGGAATGCGCTAAAGCCGCTCTGCGCCGCCATCACGCGCAGGTTGAAACGATTGTTCCCGATCAGCAGATTGACCGCTTGTTGGGCAACTACTTCTGAGCCGGAGAACACGGTTAACTGGGCCGGCATAGCGGCGTTTGAGAGCACGGTGACTTCGAGTGGAATGAGCTGACCGACCGATGCCGTCTGCGGCGCATCGACGCGCGTGATCGCTGCATCGATTCCATCTGTGGATTGGACCGGCACGACGTCTAGTTGAACGTTCAGCGCGCGCGCCAGGCGAGCGGCCGCTTCTGCATCGCCGGCAGTCTGTTTGCCGTCGCTGATCAGCACCAGCCGTTTTGCAGCGTTGGTCGGGAACAGAGATAGGCCCAACCGAATCGCACTTTCGACATGTGTCCCGCCGGCGCGCACCCGCGCCCCAAGTAAGTCGAGCTGGCGTGCATCGGACAAACCGCGCTCGATGTGGGCATCTGCGCCGAACAGAACGATTGCCGATTGATCGATTCCCGCCGGGCGCATGGTTGCCAGTGCCTCACGGACAAAGCGAACTGCTGTGTCGCGCCCTGCTGCGCCGACGCTGTCTGATACATCCACCAGAAAGACAACGGCCAAGCGGTCGGTGAAAGATACGCTTTGTGCTCCGGCCAGTGCGCAGATCACACACGTCAGCACAATCGACCGCACAACGAGGCCGGCGCGGGCGTGTGGATGAGCGATGTCAGCACGACGACCACGCCGCAGCCGGGGCAGAGCGATCAGCACGCTGAGCGGGATCAGCGCAAGCAGCGCCAGAAACCCTGGCTGGGTGAACGTGATCACATCGGCAACTATAGCAGGCCGGCTGCGCGGCGAAATTCGTCCAGGTCGATGGTTTGGTTGCTGTGGCGTGACTGCTCGGCGGCAAAAGCCATTAGATGGCTTTCCAACGAGGCGCGTGCGCTGGTCAGATGGTGACTTGGCTCCCCGCGCAATGCGCGCACGAAGGTGCGCATCAATCCTTCATCGCCGCCGCCATGCCCGCTTGTGCCGGCCTCTGGGCGAATGATTTCAACTGCCCCGCCGTGCTCATGGATGCGCAGCTCATGTGGCCGGCTGTCTGAAAAGTCGCCGTAGAGGGTAGCGCGCGTGCCGTCCCAGCGCAACGTGCGTCCTTCGGTGTCAGAATGGCCGTGCATGGTGAACGTCACCGTGATGTCGTCAGGAAAGTCGATGAGGAGCACTTGGTGATCGACAACATCGTTGTCGCAGTAATAGACGCAGCGGCCATAAGGGCTGGTTTTCAACGCCTCGCGACGGGATTGA
>JANWVJ010000035.1 GCA_025056895.1 Thermoflexales bacterium | reverse complement strand
TGTACACGGAAGCAGCAGTGAACGGTATCCATTTGCTGTCTGCCGGCCCGCCCCAAGGTCGTAACCAGTACATTCGACCGGTGTACTTGATCGTGATATCCACCGAGCGCACGCCGTTCTCGGGATTCAGGCGCGGATCGGTGCGAATCCACTCTCGCGCCAGTCTGAGCACATGGTGTGGGTTGGACTCAAGGAAGCTTATAGCTTCTTTTAGCTCGCCCGAAGAATCCGTCAAAAACTGCAGCACGCTATATACCGTCATTTTGGTGAGGTTTAGAGCTGAAGTCTGGTCGAGGAGATCAACAATCCTTTCGACCTGGCTTAGCTCGCCAAATGCCAATAGCCGTGTTCGCTCCGGAGACAGGTAGAGGTACACTGCGGTATCGTCTCGATTCCACGAGATGTCTTCGACTTTCACCATCGGTTTCTGGTCGATCAATCTCTCTTTGACCCGCTTGGAGTGAATCCACCCCCGCAAGGGGCTATATCCCCTTCTCGGCCTGACACGAAATGTTTGCCGGCCCTGGCTCACATTCACCTCAATCAAGGCATAGTCCCGCACAAGAGGAGCCCCGCCTATGCATAAGTTCTGTTGCACTATTTCCAGCATGTTCCCCGAGACCTTGTTCACCACGGCCACGTGACCGAAACCGCCGTTTGAACTGTCCGCTGCGAAGATCAGCAGGTTGCCCGGCGCCGGCGGGCGTGTGGCCGTGCCATCATTCGGGTAGAACTCTAAGTCGGCGAAGGCGCCTGTCTTCTGCCGCGCTACCTCTTCCATTTCTGCCGCGGCAGTAACAAGCCGACCGTTGAGTGACCATTGAGGATAACCCACTGTGTTGTACAAGCGCACAACTAGATCAACACACTGATAATGGCATGTGTTGAGTTTTGTCGTCCCTTCACATTCAAAGCTGCAACTGTTACGATTCTTGTAGAACGCATCTACTCCCCGACCCCCCAGCCAGTCCTTGCCTGCCAGCACGCGGTGTTCCTTGTTCGGCAGATTCTGCTGCGATTGATCGGCGGGCTGAAATCTAAGCTGACCGAGTTGAATTTGTGCGTGGGCTGTGGACTGCGCCAAAACGGTCGCCGCTGCAAAGAAAAGCGCTCGTGCGAGGATGAGAGCCTTTCTTTTCATAACCTGCCTCCTGTTTCCGCCGGCTTGTAGTGCCCCTCCGGCTGCATCAGCCGTATTTCACTCAGCGAGCGTAGCAGCTTGCAGGTGGCTGCGCAAGGGGGAACCCCCCCAAACGTTCCTGTCCGCCCGGCTCAGGCGAGGATACAGATGATGAGCGCGCGGTGTTGAGGCGCGTGTGGGCGACCTGTTATCGGCCAGTCCGGTGATCGGCTGGCCAGGGGATCAGTTCGACCTGCGCCAGCAACTGCTGTGCGTCTTCTGGGCGAAAGTCGGCTGTGGCGGGCGTCATCACCACTGCGCCGGCCAGGGCAAATCCCAGCCGCAGCCCCTCTTCCGCCGACTGACTGCGCGACAGGGCCAACGCCATGCCGGCCAGCACGCCGTCGCCCGCGCCTGCCGTGCTAACCGCTTTGACCCGCAAGGGGGGGATGTGGTAATGCCGCGCGCCGAGCAGCGCCAGCGCGCCGGCGCCGCCCAGCGTGACGATCAAATCCACGCCGGTCTCGCGCTGCAGGGCGGCGGCCAGCCGATAGGTGTCTGCCAGGGTGTGTGTCGCGTGGCCGGTGAGTTCGGCCAGCTCGGCCTGATTGGGTTTGATGAGGGTGGGGCGTGCTGCAAGGCCATCGCGCAGGGCCGGGCCGCTGCTGTCGAAGATGACCGGGATACCGCGCGCGCGGGCCTCTTCGATGAGGTCAGGGTACAGGGAGAGAGGCGCACCGTCGGGGAGGCTGCCGCCCAGCACCACACAGCTCGCCTGGGGCAAAGCCTGGGCATAGCGATCACGCAGTGCCTGCACGTGATCGGCCCTCACGCGCAAGGTGTTGGCGGTGAGGGTCGATTGCCGGCCCGTTGCGGCGCACACGACCACCACGTTCAACCGCGTCTCCCCTTCGACCGGCACAAAGTCAGTCTGCACCCCCCGTGCCTGCAACATCGCTTCCATGTGCCGGCCGGTGTCGCCGGCGGCGAAGCCCAGCGCCAGACTGCTTACGCCCCACCGTCCCAGAATCCAAGATACGTCGGTGGCTTTGGCGCCCATGCCCCAGGCCGTCTCGCGCGCCCGCAAGGTGGCGTCCAAGCGAAACTCCGGCACAATCAGCGTGTAGTCAATGCCGGTGTTAGGAGTGACCGTCAGGATCATTTTGGATTTTGAGTTTTGGATTTTGAGATTGAGGGACTGACGATTGTGGATTGACGATTGAGTGATCGGGCGATTGACGATTGGCGGATTGAGTCAAGTCAGCGCTTCTCCTATCAATCGTTCCCGCTCTCACTTCCTCATCTGCTCTCTCAGTTGCGCGTGGATGGCTTCCAGATCAACCGGCTCGCCGGGCAGCAGCCGGCTCATCAGGATGCACTGAGCGTTCACGTCGATGCGCTCGGCGGCGTCGTAGGCCGAGTCGAGGTCCTTTCCCAGCACGAACAGGCCGTGCCACGGAGCGATCACGGCCGCAGCCTGTTTGCGAATGGCGGCTTCCTGCCCGCGCAGTTCGGCGGCGATGTGCTCCGGCAGTTCGGCCGAGTGCGCCGGCGCGAAGCGACACACACGGATCATCCCGAACTTGAGCGTGTTTTCGAGCACCGGTACGATAGGCCGGCCGGCCATAGCAAACACCATCACATAGCGCGGGTGGCCATGCACCACAGCCTTGCCATCGGGGAACTCGGTCAACAATTTGAAGTGCACTTTGGCTTCCCGTGAAATCTCACCTTCGCCCTCCAGTTTGTGGCCGTGCAGGTCGGCTACAACGATCTGTTCAGGGCGCAGGCGCCATTGATATTTGCTGCCGGCGTAGCGCGGCGTGACACAAATCACATCGCCGGCGCGTGCGCTGATGTTGCCGCCGGCGGCGTCGGTGAGATGGCGCTCGTACATCAGCCGGCCGATCTCGGCGATGCGCGCGCGCAAATCGTAGAGTGAGTCGCTCATGATACGTGTTGTCTCCAGGCGCTATTTTCGCAGATTACACGATTTCACAAGCGCCCTCGTTTAACGAAAGATAGTTTGAGTGGTTTTGAGCAAACGCCCGACTTTCGTGCAGCCAGTGCTGGCTGCACGAAAACCCTCCCCCAGAGCGTTTGTCTCACGTCAAAACTACAGCCGAGAATCCTCTCCTGCACGGCCGAATGACGTATCGAGAGAACCGTGCTGTGTAGCGAAAGAGGACAGCATCTCCGATGCCAAGAACAGAGCTTGAGCCAAGATCATCGCGTCTCATCTGCCTGCTGGTTCAGCCGGCACAGAGTTACCCCGGCTACATCCAACCGTGTTTCATTCACAAAGACTAGCGTCTTGCGCGCGGCTGCGCAAGGGGGGAAATCCCCCAAATCGTTGAGAATGGGGGCGGCACAATGAGTGGTGGGTGAGCGTGATCGCGGTATAATAGTCGCACTTTAAGCCCCCGTGGCGGAATTGGCATACGCGGTAGGTTGAGGGCCTATGCCTTCGGGCGTGTGAGTTCAAATCTCACCGGGGGCATGCCTGATATGCGGCTAAACAGTACAACTCTGTTTGGCCGCGCTGTTTTTATGAGTAATTGTGTGTGCAGGTTGTTTCTGACCTATTCCCTGGCATAGGCAGGACATAGTGCTCGATCATCTGTCCCATATACCCCTGCTGTCCGGTGCGCCGGCTCCTGTGCTGGACGACCTTGCGCGAGAAAGCCGGCTGCGCAATTTGGCGCGCGGCGAGATTCTGTTTACCCAAGGTGACCCTGCTCTCGCCGTCCACTTTGTCCTCAGCGGGCGTGTCCGGCTCATCCAGCACACCACAAGCGGTCAAGATGTGACCATTGGCGTATTTGCTTTGCACGAGCCGGTAGGCTTGTTGGTCGCATTGGAGGAAGCAACCTATCCCGGTACGTGTGAAGCACTCGACCAATCTACGGTCATATCCATCTCCGCTGCCGCGATCGTGCGCGCAATGACTCAATATCCCCCGTTTATGCTCAAGGTGATCAAGATACTGCACGCCCGGCTGATGGAGGCGAACGACCGCATCCGTGAGTTGTCTGCCGAGCGGGTGGAGCGGCGTCTGGCGCGCGCCGTGCTGCGCTTGGCCAACAAGGTGGGCGTGAAAGAAGAGACACATGGCGTCTCTCGCATTCGCATCGATATGCCCCTGTCGCGCCAGAGTTTGGCCGAGCTGACCGGCACAACGCTGCATACGGTCAGTCGCATCCTCAGCGATTGGCAGCGCGCCGGCCTCATTGACGCCGGCCGTGAGCAGTTGGTGATTGTGCGCCCGCACGAACTCGTGCTGATTGCCGAGGAGTTGACCCAGCCCTAGAGTCGCCACAGTCTGCGGCATATCCAAGCCCTTCAGCTTGGCCGATTGCCGTACACGTGGGTATAACGATCGTGCAAGCGGGCGATATCTTCTGGAGGAATCGGGATCGGCGATCCCAGTTGCAGCGCGTAGAACGACGTGCGCGCAGCATCTTCGCACATCACAGCAGCCTTGACGGCCTCTTCGCCGGTTTTGCCGACCGTGAATACACCATGGTTCTGCATCAAGATGGCCTTGCTCTTCCCGATACGCCGCACGATGATCTCGCCGATCGATTCGTTGCCGATCAAGGTGAATTCGCCCACCGGGATTTCGCCGCCGAATTCATCGGCTGCGCCGGTGAGAAAGCACGGGATCGGCTTGCCCACTGCTGCAAAAGCTGTGGCGAATGTGGAGTGCGTGTGCGCAATGCCGTTTACGTCCGGGCGATGGCGATACACGTACAAATGAGTTAAGGTGTCGCTCGAATACTTCAGCCGGCCTTCCACCACCCGGCCGTCCAAATCGACGATCACCATGTCCTCTGGCCTCAGATGCTCATAGCGCACGCCGCTTGGTTTGATCACCACCAATCCGCTGTCTGGGTCGCGCACGCTTACGTTGCCCATCGTCCAAACCACCAAGTTGTAGCGAGGCAATTCTAGGTGCAGTTCGTACACGTATTGGCGCAGATGTTCCAGCATAGCTCGCGTCTTCTATTCTCGGTTGTTCTGACACAGTCTGATACGTGAAGATCAATTGCCGTAGTCCACACCAGCAATCAGCATGAACTGCGAAAGCGGCCAGTAGCGCAGCCAGGCCCGACCGACGATGTCCTCTGCTTTCATCGGCCCGTGGGTGCGCGAATCGCCGCTGTGCATCCGATTGTCGCCCATCACGAAGTATTCATCTGCTCCCAGCACCCACGCATGTTCAAATGATCCCGTTCCTACGCGGGCGTCCGGCGCGGTGAGGTAAGGCTCTTCGATCGGCCGGCCGTCGATCAATACGCGGTTGTCGCGGATTTCCACGCGCTCGCCCGGTAGTCCGATGACGCGCTTGAATACATCGTAAGGGTTGCTTGGCCACTTGCCCACGATCATGTCGCCGCGATGTAATCCGCTTAGCTTGTAGATCACTTTATCTACCAGAATGCGTTCGCCTGGCATGAAGTTGGGTGCGGCGCTGACTTGTTCGATCATGAAATTGCCCAGGAAGACCTGAGACAACGTAAACACAATCAGGAACAAGGCGATTGTCTCGGCAATATCTCGCAGGGCGCTGATGCCGCGCGCCGGCACAGTCGGCTCGCTCGATGTGCTGCTGGGGGCGCCGGCAAGGGGCGCCGGCGTCGGGTTCTCTTCAACCTGCATAGACTGCCATTTTCCCACACCTCCCACGTGGATGAATCATGCACACCGACAACGTCCTTGTCTCCATCTTTTCCTCTTGGATTGCTCACTGTGCGAATGCGCCTACACTGTGCACACATGTTCTTGTTGCGGGAAGATATGCCCACATTGCTTACTCAAATTGCCCCCCAACGCAGCACTCAATACGCTGCCCTGGCCGATGCCCTGGCGCCGTATGAGCTGCGCTTGAGCGCCATAGGCGGATTGATTGCCGATATTCAGCCGGCTCGCTTCGGTGGACAGGACTACTTGCGACTTGAGCTGACATCGATGCCTGACGGACAACAACTGCGGGAGCTTGGCGCCTTGGCAATGGTTTCGGCTTTCTTCGAGTTGCGCGAACGCCTGGGTGAAATGGATGGCCCCTGGCTCAAACCGCTCGACACCGGCTTCACGCCGGCTTTCTCGACGGATATGGTGATGGCGCGTCGCTATCGCGGCAAGACCAACGAGCTGTTTACACGCTTCATGCTGAATGTTGCCCGCCATAGCAGTGCCTTCGCTGCCGAACCCTGGTCTATGCTGCGTGTGCTTGATCCGCTGGCCGGCGGCGGCACCACTTTGTTCTCGGCGCTTGTGCTCGGGGCGCATGTCGCCGGCGTCGAGAAAAGCGCCCAAGACGTACACACGACGGCTGCCTTCATTCAACAATATGCGCGAGAGGAACGCATCCCCTGCCGCATCAAAGAAGAGCGGTTAAAGAAAGTCGGTCGCCGTTGGTGGTTTGAGTTCGGCAAGGACGATCCGCGTCGGTGTCTGTTGGCACTCGGCGATACGCTTCACTCTGCAGAGCTGTTGGCCGGCTTCAAGAAGCCTCATCTCGTCGTAGGCGACTTGCCTTACGGCATTCAACATCGCGGCGAGTGGGAACGACTCTTGCAGCAAGCATTGCCGATCTGGGCGGCGTTGCTTCTGCCGGGCGGGGCAATGGCGTTGGCCTGGGACGCCACACGCTTGGCGCGTGAAGAGATGGTGAGGCTGGCTCAATCGGTTCTGCCGGCGTCCTGTTCGGTGTTGAACACTCCTCCTTACGATGCCTTAGCCCATCGCGTCGATCGCGTGATCAAACGGCGCGATGTGCTGGTCGTGGTTTCTTCAACCGCTTCCACATCCTCGCCCTCTGTGCTAATATCCTGATATCAAGACTTTAGTCTGAAAATCAGGATTTAAGTTTGGCAAAGGTCGAATCACTTTCACTCCAACGCGCCTTGCATGTGCTCGAAGCGCTGCGCGAGCATCCCGATGGCTTGACGTTGGCCGATCTACTGGCGCGGGTGGACATTTCGCGCAGCGCGTTGTTTGTTCTGCTGGGCGCGCTCAAAAGGCTGGGATATGTCGAGCAGGCCGATAAACGAGGGCGTTATTTTCCCGGCCCGCGTCTATTGGCGTGGCGCGCCGGCGCATCGCCCCTCACGCACTTGCAAACGGCCTTTTATCAAGAGGCCGGAGCATGGGACGCCGGCGAAACGCTGGCGCTGGTGTTGCCTGCGCACGGGGAGGCAGTTCTGGCCGCGCAGATCGAAGCAGAAGCTCAAGTGCGCAGCGTCTTCCCCGCCGGCTTTTGCTTTTCACCGCAGAGTGCGGCTGCCCGAGTGTTGTCGGCTGTGCCGCCATCGCCGGCTGCCCGTCGCAACGGCTACGTCTGGGTCAAAGCCGCCGACACGGTAGAGCTGGCCGTGCCCATCTGCGCCGACGGCCAAACGCCGTGTGCAGCGTTGGTGTTGAGCGCGCCGGCCTTCCGTTGGCGCCGTGCGAATCTCCCTCGCTACGCCGCCCGCCTGCGCGAGATGGCGATCCGTCTATCTTACCGCTTAGGAGCAACACGCTATACACCATGGCGAAGCGCGGCTGCTTCATTCGAAACCAGTCGCCGGCCCCTCAGCGCTCTGGCGATGCGCGACTTCCTGAACGCCCCGTGGATTGCCCGTTTGGCTTGCCTGCGCCCAGATGGCGCGCCGCACGTTGTGCCGGTTTGGCAAGAATGGGACGGCCAAAGTTTTTACGTGGTTGCGTGGCCTGGCTCTCTATGGGCAGAGTATGTGCTGGCCAATCCGCACGTCTCGCTGACCATCGACGAGCCTTGGCCGCCGCTCCGTCGCGTGTTGGCGCGTGGACGCGCGGTGCTGCTCCAACACACAGAAGCGCCCGGCGGGGTTGATGCGTTGCTGAGCCGCTTGCGCCGTCGCTATTTGGGGCCGGGTAGCGTTCTGCCTGCCACAACCTGGCGCGCCTTTCGCATCGTACCCGACACATTGAACGCCTGGCAAGGTCTCTCTTGATCGTCGTTTGATCGAATGATCGGATTTGGATGTGAGTTGCTCGCATGGAACGTATGGACTCCGATACCCGCCACAGCCTGAAGTTTGTTCTGCTGTTCGTGACGGTGGTTTTGGTGGTCTGGGAAAGCCTGGTACATCTGGGCGATGTGCCGGTCTATCTGTTGCCGGCCCCCACGCGCATCCTACAAGCTCTGTTTGATCAGCCTGCCTACTATTTGCAAGCGTTGCTGGTCACGCTGGGCGAAGCGTTGGGCGGGTTGTTGGTCGGTGCAAGTTGTGGAGCCGGCTTGGCGGCCTTGGTCAGTTTGCGCCCGCAGATCGAACGAGGCGTGATGACACTGGCCATCCTGATCAAATCAACTCCCTTGGCGGCGATTGCGCCGTTGCTCACCATTTGGCTGGGGTTCGGCGCACTGCCCAAGATCATCATCACGGCCCTGCTTGTCTTCTTCCCCACGCTGGTCAACGTGCTGACCGGCCTCAACAGCGTCAAACCGGAAACGCTCGATCTCATGCGCATCCATCACGCGACCCCTTGGCAAGCGCTTCGCCACGTGCGCCTGTGGACAGCTCTGCCCTATTGGTTTGCCGCGCTGCGCATCACCGCTCCGTTAGCCCTGGTCGGCGCGGTGATCGCCGAGTGGACCGGCGCTTCCGACGGGCTGGGACGGGTGATGTGGTTGGCCTACGCCAATCTCAACTTGCCGCCGATGTTTGCGGCCATTTTCATGTTGGCGCTCAGCGGCGTGTGCGCCTACGGCTTGGCAGCCTGGCTGGAACGCGCCGTCTTGCGTTGGAATACCTAACCCACTTTATCTCACATAGGAGTATCGGTCATCATGAAAAAGATAGTTGCAATCGTCGTGCTGTCGTTGAGTTTGTTTGCCTGCGCCGTGCGCTCACCGATCCCACCGATGTCTGAGCGAAATGTCGGCGGCGCCTCGCCGGCTCTCACGCCGCTGACGTTTATGGCCGGCTACAAACCACAAGCCAATCTACCGTTTGTGGGCGCTTACGTTGCCAAAGAGAAAGGCTTCTTTCAACAGCAAGGTTTGGACGTGACCATCGAGCACTCCGCCGGGCGCGGCGAGCACGTGCAGTTGCTGACCGCCGGCACAGTGCAGGTCACGACGATGGACGCGGCCACCCTCTTGCAGCGCCGCGCCGATCCCGGCCTGCCCATTGTTTCGATTGCGCTGATCGGGCAGAGAGGTCAACAGGCATTTGCCGCGCTTGCTGAGTCGGGGATCAAGACGCCGGCTGATTGGCGTGGCAAGACGGTGGGTTACAAAGGCGCGCCGCCGCCTGATCTGTATGCGCTGCTTGCAGCCGCCAATGTCGATGTCAACGCCGTCCGGTTGGTCAATGTCGGATTTGACCCGCGTGTGTTGACCGAGAAGCAAGTGGATGTGTATCCGCTCTTCAAGTCCAACGAACCGTGGCTGTTGAAGAGCTGGGGCTATGAGATTGTCTTGTGGGATGCGGCCGATTACGGCGTACCGACATTAGGCTTGGCGTATGTAACCAGCGAAGCATATCTGCGCGATAACGCCGACCTCCTCGCCCGCTTCTTGCGCGCCGCTTTGCAAGGCATCGCCTATGCCCAAGATAACCCTGACGAAGCGGTGCAGATTGTGCTGCGCTACGCCGGCCCGGAGACCAATCCCGACCACATGCGCTACATGTTGCAAACCGAGCTGCGCGATGCCCAGACTGAGCAAGGCGTGGGTTGGCAGAGCCTGGCGCAGTGGCAAGCATTGGCCGAGATGCTGATTCGCCATCAGGCGTTGCCGGCTGGCTTGGATGTCGCCCGCGCGTTCGACACGCGCATCTGGGAAGCCGTTCACCGCTGAGCGACTCATCGCCGAGTGAATCGTGGTTGAGAGGCGCATTTTTGAACTGCGCCGATTCGTCGCACGGCGCGCCTCCCGACGCCGGCCAGGTGGGCGGGTGCGCGTCGTGCGACAAATTCCTTCCCTCTCTACTCTCTACTCCTCCCTCTTCATAGCGATCCGCCTTTTATCATCCCCGAACGGCGCGGACTGTCACTTGCGCTGCACGTAAGGCGTGTTACAACCTGCGCCTTAATAGCAGGAGGCGCAGCCCACCGACCGCACGTGCTTCCAGAGGGCTGTCGTCAACCAAATCGCGTATTCGAGAGCCGCGCTGCTCTCCAAGCGGGAAGAATCTGCATCTGCCGGCGCGCGAGATCGGTCTCTTCTTTAGCTGCTGTGCCGGCTGAAGCGCCCCAGAAAACAGGATGGCAAGATGAACAGCAATTGGTATCCCAAAGCTGAAGGGTTGTATGACCCGACTTACGAGCACGATGCATGTGGTGTCGGCCTGGTGACACACATCAAAGGCCGGCGGTCGCGCTCGATTGTGCGTATGGGCCTCGACATGCTGATCAACCTCAGCCATCGCGGCGCCGTCGGAGCCGATCCAGAGACCGGCGACGGCGCCGGCATGTTGATGCAGATTCCGCATGAATTTCTGCGAGCGCGTTGCGCCGACCAGGGGGTGAACTTGCCGGCGGCCGGCCAGTACGCCGTCGGGATGCTGTTTACCCCGCGCGGCAACCCCGGCCGCTGCATGGAGATTTTCGAGCGGGCGCTGCGTGATGAAGACATGAGGGTACTGGGCTGGCGACGTGTGCCGACCGATCCGCTGGCCGTTGGCGAGACTGCCCGCAGCGCCTGCCCTGAGGTGATGCAGGTGTTTGTCGCCAATCCGGGCTTGGACTACCTCTCTTTTGAGCGCCGGCTGTATGTCGCCCGCCGCGTCGCAGAAAACGCCGCCTTGGCCGAAGGAGGGGACGTGGCGCGTTACTTTTACGTGCCCAGCCTAGGCAGCCGCACGATCACGTATAAGGGGATGTTGCGCGCCCAGCAGCTCGAACGCTTCTACGAAGACTTGCGCAGCGAGGACGTTGCTTCTGCGATCGTAATTGTGCACGCTCGCTTCAGCACCAACACGTTTCCCAGTTGGCCGCTGGCGCAGCCGTTTCGCGGCATCTGTCACAACGGTGAGATCAATACCCTGCGCGGCAACATCAACAAGTTCATGGCGCGCCGGTCGCAAATGGTCGCCCGTTCCTTCAACGGCGACATGCACAAATTGATGCCGGTCATCATCGAAGGCATGAGCGACTCGGCCAACTTTGACCAGATGCTGGAGCTGCTCTACATGTCCGGGCGCAGCCTGCCACATGCCATCCTGATGATGATCCCCGAAGCGTGGGGCGAGAAGTACTACATGGGCCATGACCGGCGCGGCTTCTACGAATATCACGCCAACTTCATGGAACCCTGGGATGGGCCGGCGGCCATCCTCTTTACCGACGGCGTGCAGGCCGGCGGCATCCTCGACCGCAATGGCTTGCGTCCTTTGCGCTACACCATCACCCGCAACGATCTGTTGGTGCTTGGCTCTGAGACCGGCGCAGTCGAGATTGACCCCGCCGACATGGTCGCGCGCGGCCGGTTGCGGCCCGGCAAGATGATGATCGTGGACATCGCTAAACAGCGCGTGTTCAACAATGACGAAGTCAAAGCGGATATCACACGTCAACAGCACTACCGACGCTGGGTAGCAGCCAATCGCATCGAATTCCAGGGCTTTGGCATCGGCGCCGGCGCAACCACGTATGACGAAGACACGTTGCGCACGCGGCAGATCGCCTTTGGATACACCCGCGAAGACCTCAATGCGTTGATTCAGCCAATGGCCTCGACCGGCAGCGAGCCGATCGGTTCAATGGGCAATGACACACCGTTGGCAGTGCTATCTGATCAGCCACAACTGGTCTTCAACTACTTCAAACAATTATTTGCACAGGTGACCAATCCACCGATTGACCCCATCCGCGAACGGTTGGTCATGTCGTTAACGACTTTCCTAGGGCCGGAGGGCAATATTCTGGAAGAGAAGCCCGAACATGCTCGCCGGCTGAAGCTGCGCTCGCCGGTATTGACGAACGCCGACTTCGAGCGTATCCGTTCGTCGAAACTGCCGGAGTTTCGCGCCATCACCCTCGACATGACCTTTGATGCAGCGGAGGGCGAGAAGGGCCTGGAGCGTGCTCTGGACAAGCTATGCGCCGATGCGCGGTGGTGCATCCAAGAAGGCTATGCGTTGATCATCCTGAGCGACAAGGCCGTGTCTGCTGAGCGTGTGCCGATTCCCAGCTTGTTGGCCGTCTCGGCCGTCAGCCACGACTTGATCAATGCCGGCATCCGCAATCGCGCTGCCCTGTTGGTTGAATCGGGTGAGCCGCGCGAGGTCAACCACTTTGCGCTTTTGCTGGCCTATGGGTGTGACGCCGTTAACCCGTACTTGGCGTTTGAGACGGTGGCGCACTTACACGCGCAAGGGGTGTTGCCGAGAACCCTCACCTTGCAAGATGCCATCGAGAACTACATCAAAGCCGTTTCGGACGGCATCTTGAAGATCATGACCAAGATGGGCATCTCGACCCTGCGCAGCTACAGCGGGGCGCAGATTTTCGAGTGCCTGGGTTTCAGTCGCGCCTTTGTGGACAAGTACTTCACCAATACGGCCTCGCGCATCGGCGGCATCGGCGCAGAAGAGGTGGCGCGCGAAGCGCTGATGCGACACGCCCGTGCTTACAGGCCAAAGCGCGGTGTGCCGGCCTATTTGCCGAGTGGCGGCTCACATGCCTACCGCCTAGACGGTGAGCGCCATCTGTGGTCTCCAGAGGCTATCTATTGCTTGCACCAGGCGGTGCGGCGCAATGATCCTGTTTTGTATCGTCGCTTCAGCCGGCTTATCTATGATCAAAGCAATCGTTGGACGACGCTACGCAGCCTGCTTGATTTCAAGGTCGATCCGGCGCGCTCGATTCCGATTGAAGAAGTGGAGCCGGCTGACGAGATCGTGAAGCGTTTTGCAACGGCGGCCATGTCGTTCGGTTCAATCAGCCGTGAAGCCCACGAGACACTGGCGATTGCCATGAACCGCATGGGCGCCATGTCAAACAGCGGCGAGGGCGGGGAAGACCCGGCGCGCTATGTCCCGTTGCCGAACGGCGATTCACGCAGCAGCGCCGTCAAACAAGTTGCCTCGGCGCGTTTCGGCGTCACGGCGGAATATCTCGCCAACGCCAAAGAGTTACAGATCAAAATTGCGCAGGGGGCCAAACCCGGCGAAGGCGGCCATCTTCCGGGCCACAAAGTCAACGTGGAAATAGCCCGCACGCGCAACTCGACCCCCGGCGTCAGTTTGATCTCGCCGCCGCCGCACCACGATATTTATTCGATTGAAGACTTGGCGCAGTTGATCTTCGACCTGAAGAACGCCAATCCGAACGCGCGCATCAGCGTCAAGCTGGTTTCAGAAGTGGGCGTCGGCACCATCGCCGCCGGCGTCGCCAAAGGCCATGCCGATATGATCCTGATCAGCGGCGGTGATGGCGGCACTGGCGCCAGCCCTTTGTCTAGCATCAAACATGCCGGCTTGCCCTGGGAACTGGGTTTGGCCGAGACGCACCAAACACTGGTCAAGAACGACTTGCGCGGTCGCGTGCGCTTGCAAACCGATGGCCAAATGCGCACCGGGCGCGATGTGGCGATCGCCGCTCTGCTGGGCGCGGAAGAGTACGGCTTTGGCACAACAGCGCTGGTGGTGTTGGGCTGCGTGATGATGCGCAAGTGTCATCTCAACTCGTGCCCGGTGGGGGTGGCCACTCAAGACCCGCGCTTGCGCGCCCGCTTCAAAGGTGCACCCGAGCACTTGATCAACTACTTTCACTTCGTAGCCGAGGAGTTGCGCGAGATCATGGCTGCGCTGGGGTTCCGCACGGTCAATGAGATGATCGGGCGCAGCGATTTGCTGAAGATGCGTGAAGACATTCAGCACTGGAAAGCCAAGAAGCTGGACTTCAGCGCCATTTTGCATCAGCCCGCTGCTCCACCCGGTGTGGCGCGTTATAAAGTGCAAGAACAAGATCATGGCATCAACACCGTGCTGGATCGGCGTATCCTACAAGACGTGCTGCCGATCATCGAAGCCGGTGAGGGGTGCATCGAGAAGAGCTATCCCATCCGCAACGCCGATCGCACGACCGGCGCGATGGTCTCGTATGAGATTGCGCGGCGCTATGGCAACATCGGTCTGCCGGAAGATTCGATTGTGCTGCGGTTCAGCGGTTCCGCCGGCCAGAGCTTCGGCGCGTTTGCCTCGCGCGGCATGACCTTGATTCTGGAAGGCGACGCCAACGATTACATCGGCAAAGGGTTATCGGGCGGGAGGCTGATTGTCTATCCACCGCGCAGCGCAACGTTTGATCCGGCCCAGAACATCGTCGTTGGCAACGTCGCCCTGTATGGCGCCACCGGCGGCGAAGTTTATCTCAACGGCTTGGCCGGTGAACGCTTCGCCGTGCGCAACAGCGGTGCGCGGGCTGTGGTGGAAGGGGTGGGCGATCACGGTTGTGAGTACATGACCGGCGGGATTGTCGTCGTCCTGGGGCAGACCGGCGTTAACTTCGCCGCCGGCATGAGCGGTGGCATTGCCTATGTGTATGACCCAACTCAGGACTTCGACGTGTTCTGCAATCACGATATGGTCGATCTCGACCCGTTGACCGATCCAGAAGATATCGAGACCGTGCGCGGCATGATCGAGAAGCACTGGCAGTACACCGGCAGTCCGCGTGCGCGCTGGATGCTGGACGACTGGGACACGGTGCGCCGGCTGTTCGTCAAAGTCTTCCCCATCGAATACCGGCGCGCTCTGGGCCAGATGAAGAAGGTGGAACGCGATGTGCGCACCGCAGCCGAAAAGGTCGAGCGCATGTAACGGGAGGAAACAGATGGCAATCGACAGGGTAACAGCCTTTTTGGAAATCGAGCGCAAGCCGGCGCCCAAGCAAAGTCCCGCCGAGCGCCTGCACCACTACCGCGAGTTTGTTCTCCGTCGCTCGCCGACGGAGCTGCAAGAGCAAGCTGCGCGTTGTATGAACTGTGGCACACCGTTTTGTCATGGCCTGGGCTGTCCGCTGGACAACATCATTCCCGAGTTCAACGACCTGGTGTTCAACGGTCGCTGGCGTGAAGCGGCGGACATGTTGCATCTGACCAACAATTTCCCTGAGATCACCGGTCGCGTGTGCCCGGCCTTGTGTGAGGCAGCCTGCATCAACGCCATCGACGGTCAGGCTGTAGCCATTCGTGATATTGAACTGGCGATCATCGAACACGCCTTTGAAGAAGGCTGGGTTGAGCCGCAACCGCCTGACATCCTCACCGGCAAACGTGTGGCGATTATCGGCTCCGGCCCGGCTGGGCTGGCGGCTGCGCAACAATTGCGTCGTGCCGGCCATCAAGTGGTCGTGTTTGAGAAGGCCGAAAAGCCGGGCGGTCTGTTGCGCTACGGCATCCCCGACTTCAAGTTGGAGAAGTGGGTGCTTGACCGCCGCATTGCTCAGATGCGCGCCGAAGGGGTCTCGTTCAAATCTCAGGTGGAAGTGGGCAAAGATGTCTCGGCGACTTACATCAAGCGGCGCTTCGACGCGCTGTGTCTGACGATCGGCGCCGGCCAGCCACGTGATTTGAACATTGCGGGCCGAGAGTTGAGCGGCATCCATTTTGCGCTTGACTTTCTCCAGCAAAACAACCGCCGCTTAGACGGCGCGTCGTTTGAAGGGCCGGAGATTCACGCTGCCGGCAAGCGTGTGGTGGTCATCGGCGGCGGCGACACCGGCAGCGATTGTGTGGGCACGGCGCTGCGGCAAGGCGCGCTCAGCGTACAGCAAATTGAATTGCTGCCGAAACCGCCCGATGCGCGCTCCGAGGACAATCCCTGGCCGCAGTGGCCGTTCATCCTACGCACCAGCACCTCACATGAGGAAGGCGGCCAGCGCGACTGGTCGATTAACACCCTGCGTTTCATCGGCGAGGACAGTCATGTGACCGGCCTGGAGTGTGTGCGGCTTGCCTGGGAGAAGACGCCGGCCGGTCAGATGAAGATGACGCCCATACCGGGCAGTGAATTCTTCTTGCCGGCCGATTTGGTATTGCTGGCCATGGGCTTTGTCGGGCCGGTACACGAGGGATTGCTCGACAGTTTGGGAGTGGCATACGACGCGCGCGGCACTGTCAAGGTCGATGAGAACATGATGACCAGTGTGCCGGGCGTGTTTGCTGCCGGGGACGTGAACACCGGCGCTTGGTTGGTAGTTGGCGCAATCGCCACAAGCCGGCGTATGGCGCGGCGGGTTGATCAATACCTTATGGGCGAGAGCGACTTGCCGGATTGTGTGTTGCCGCCGCGCTTGTGATGTGGGCTGTTACCACTCGCCGCCGGCGTGAAAGCGCGCCCGGGCGGCTGCGCTAAATGCGAGCGAGGCGGCGTCGAGGTCGGCCAGAATCTGATCGATGGTTTTGCCGGCTGTGTCGCGCGCACCCGCGATCACCGTGCGGCACTCGTTGCTGTCCATGAAGCGGGCGGCTTCGAGCAGGCCGGCCTGATCTTCATCGGGAATCACCAGAAAGCCATGCTTGTCGGCGTGGATCAGCGCGCCCGGCCACACGCGCTGCCCGAAAACCCTCACCTCGCAGCCCCAACGCACCGGCACAACGTGTGCATGACCGACGCACAGCCGGCGCGCAATCGCCTTGAAGCCGGCGCCGGTCATTTCATCCAGATCGCGCACCGCGCCGTCGGTGATCGTGCCCACACAGCCCAGCGCGCGGTGAACGTTGGCGTTCACCTCGCCCCAGAACGAGCCGATCACGCGCGGTTTGTCCAGGTCCTGAACAACGACGATCTTGGGGCCGGGCACCGATGCAACGTAGCGCCGGTAGTCACTCCACGCAGTGGGGTGGTCGCGTTTGTGCAGGGGATTGCTCGGTTCGATGACCAGTGTTACAGCATAGCCGACCATCGGCCCCATCTGCGGCATGAAGTCGCAGCATTCCTCAAGGTTGATGCCCTCGCTGGTCACATCGTGGCGTGTGATTTGTTCCCAGCCGTTGTAGATCGTGGGCGTGTTCCAGCGCTTCAGTTCGAGCAGGTCGGAGTGGGGCAGGAGCGTATCGGTCATGGTGCTCGCTGGGGTGGTATGGGCGATTCTATCTAAGGCCGAATGGGTCTATCTCTCACTTCAGGGAATGGTTATCCCGAATATGAGAACCGGAATATCGATGTCCGCAACCCCTCGCTGCTCTAAATCCCATACAAACTGTTCAAAGTACGAGACGCCGGTGGACATCTCTTCTGCAAACGACTTGATCGGTACGATTTCAATCCCTGCTTCAATTGCCCCCAGTTTATGAAATATGGTCATCTTTGCGCAGACGTTATAAACCATAAAGGCGTACTTTCCGAATTGCACCTCTACGCCCAGCTTGTTCTTGACGAAATCCATCTCTCGAAATGCGGACCTAGCTGAGTGAGGCGCTGCAAATCCAGGCGTGTAATAGGCGGTTGAATAGTCGCAGCGTACCTTGTATTTCACCTACCCGCGCGAGCTAAAACCCTCTGTAAAGGCTCTATTCAAAGCGCGTGGGTTGTACAACATCCTACCCGGCATGGTCTTTTCGCGGCTTGTTTTCGTTTTGAATTTTGCGCCCTCTACAGAGGCAATAGTTTGTTTCACTTCCTCAAGCTCTGCCGGGTAGTGGGTAGCGATGAATTCTTGACCGCCCTTAAAAGAGTACACGCCAGCAATAATCATTTGGGTTCACTATCCAGAAGCCTGGTGTTGTAAGGAGCTGATCTCCACTCTTCAGGAGGTTGAGACACTCTTTCTCGTCCGGTCGGTTGATAAACCGGCTTTCCGATTTGACGATAGCGCAAACTTCCATTGAAGTAGTCTGTAATTCGCCGGCGGGCAATTTCTACATACGTGGCTTCTTTGTCGCACCCAACTGCCCGGCGGCTATGCATCAACGCCGCAATCAGAGCAGAGCCGACTCCCATGAAAGGATCGAAAACCCAATCTCCTTCACGCGTCAGGGCAAGCACACACCGTTCAACCAGTTCGATTGGAAACTGACAGGGGTGAATTGTCTTCTCAGGATGATTCGCCTTGACGTTCGGAATATCCCAGACCAGTTCCTCCCAATCCTGGATGATGACCTCCCAGACGTCTGATGGATTCTTGCCAAGCGGGTTTCCGGATGGTTTGCCTTTGTTTGGACCTTTGAAGTAGCGTTTTCCAGGATACTTAGATGGCACGCGAACTGGGTCGAGGTTAAAGATATAGTCCTCAGTCTTTGTGAACCACAAGATCGTCTCGTAGCGGCCTGAAAAGCGTCTGGAAGCGTGTAACCCATGCCCAAATTTCCACACGATCCGGTTCCTGAGCTTCATTCCCAGTTTCTTGAAAATGGGGTAGTAGAGAATGTCAAGCGGATAGACCTCCCCCACTTCAACAAAGTTCCCCACTTGCCAGCAGATACTTCCGTCTTCTCGCAGCACTCGATGCAGTTGAGAGATGATTTGAGCGTTCGACGCAAGATATTCCTCAACAGAGAAACGCTGCTCGTACTCTTTGCCAAGATTGTAAGGAGGAGAGGTTATAACCAGAGAGATTGACCTATCAGGAATTTGGCTGATTCGTTCGTTTACATCGCCCTCGAGAAGGACAATCTGAGCATCCGTGTCGAACCGGCTTTCGATCGTTACAGAAGGGCGAAATAGGGACAACTCACTCATGGGCCTGACCCCGCAGTTTACTCTTGGACGACCGGTTTTGATTCTATGCCGCATTCTATGTCGATCAGGAGGGATGCTGCTGCTCGCGGCAAAGCCATGCAAGACCTCGCTCCGAGAAATCATACCCTGGCACAGAGCGCACTGTGCTGCTTTAGTTGATGGATGATGAGGGATCGTGAGCACGACGCGCCGGCAGGCTTCCCAGCGCCTCCTCAAATACGGCTAGCACATTCTCGATGGGTGTGTCGGGCTGGATGCAATGGGCTGGGGCAAAGATGTAGCCGCCGCCTTGGGCGATCACGTCCAGCCGGTGGCGAGCTTCGGCGCGACACTGCGCGACGGTGCTGTGCGGCAAGGTTTCCTGCGTGCTAATCAGCCCACAATACACCAACTTGCCGCGCGTCATAGCGCGCAGGCGCTCGATGTCGCGCATGCCGGGCGGTTCAGGCTGCATCGCGTCGAGAATGTCGAGGCCCATGTCGATAAAGGTGAGCTGCAAATCGCTGGTGTCGCCGCAGCAGTGCATCATTGCCTTCGCGCCGAATTCGTGCGCCAGATCGTAGAACTTCTTCAGGCGCGGGCGAAACACGCGGTCGAATGTGGCCGGCGAGACCAGGCGCCCCTTTTGCGTGCCGCAATCCTCGCCCAAGCAGACAATGTCCACCTTGCCGTCCGCCGCTTCGAGCGCCCGCTTCAGATACTCATAGTAGAACTCCACCCGCTTATCGATGATCGCCATGCCCACTTCGTCTTCCAGTGCGATGTCGGTCAGTACCTGCTCCATGCCGCGCCCTCGGGATACGCCGTTGACGATGTCGGGGATGCCGGCATCGCCCAAGCAAATGGCGTAGTCTCGATAACGGTCGCACTGCTCGGCGATGGTCGAAAAGTCATAGTGGTTGATATCCGGCCACGGGTACGCCTCGAACTCGTCCATAGTGGTGATGCGCGCCAGCGCCAGGTCGGTCGCTTCGGGATATGTGCCGAACTCGTATTCGACGTTGCGGTAGCCCACGCCCCAGATATCGTAGAAAATGCCGTCGGGTGTTCGGGGCTTCAGCGGGCCGCGCCAGATGGGTTGGACAAATCTGAAATCCACACCGAAGACTTCATTCAGGTCCTGGCCAGAGAAGTGTGCGGTCAGCTTGGCTTCGATCTCTGGGGTGAGGTAAATCTGGATCGGCGGGCGATCCGGCTCTTGCCAATCGAGCGCCAGCCGGACGCGTTCTCTGGATGTCAGGTTCATAGCAGTTCCTCGTTCAGTCAGCAACCGTTATATCGCGCGTTACGGCGGCGCAGCCGGCTCGCGGAACGGCCCGTCGGCGAAGTCGTCCCAGTATTGATTGGTCTCCATCGCGCCGGCCGACCAAATCGCAACGCCTTTCGCGCCGATGCGGCGGGCGTAGGCAATGCGGTTGTTGATTTCGACGCTGGACGTGATGGCTGCGCCGATGCCCAGCCAAACTTCGCGGTTGTTCTGAACGTCCACATGATCCTCGGCCAGGACGCGCCACTTGTCGAAGTCGCTGTTGAAGGTTGTCCCGTAGATCATCGGGGCGATTGCGTCCAGCGCGCCCTCATTCAGCCAGCGGTGCGAATCCTGGTAATAATCGCTGAACCCTTCCGTAGTCGGGAAGGTGACGAGCGGCGTTTTCTTGTAGGTGAACCACACGGCCGCCGACAGCTTGACATGCGGTTTGATGGCTTTGACCTCGCTGTAGATGCGCATCATCCAGCGCGTCAGCGTGTCGCGCTGCCAATCTGCGTAGCTCAGGGTTGGTGAGAGGGTGAGCGCGGCGCTATAGGCAGCGCGGCTTTCCGGGTCGGGCGAATACTGCCGGCCTGGGTAACGCACACGATCCATATGAATGCCGTCCACATCGTAGCGCGCCACGATGTCTTTGATGACCGCCAGGTTGTGTTCGTTCACGCGCACCACCCCAGGGCTGGCCCACAGATATTCGCTGCACGGCACAGGGGCGCCGCTGGTCAGCACCGACATCGGCTGCGGCCCGCTCGCCGTGTCGCTGTACACGCGCCAGCTCGAGCTATAGGTGTACGGCGCCGGCGGCGGCTGATAGTAGCCCAGCGTCCAGAAGGGGTGCAGGGGCAGCGTGCCGGTCGGCGGGAACCATTTGCCGCACTCCCAGGTTGAGTACATGTTGACGTAGGCGTGCAGTTGCAGGCCGCGCGCGTGCGCCGTTTCAATGGCGACGGCCAGCGGATCCCAGCCGGGGTCTGTGCCCAGCGTATGGGTGGTGTTGCCGGTCAAGCGGTACGACCACGGTTCAAGGCCCGGCGTGTAGTACGCGTCGCCGGTGGCGCGCACCTGGAACAGCACCATGTTAAAACGCGCGTCGGCGGCTTTGTGAATCAGGGATTCAAGCCGGGCGCGATCGCAGGGCGGCGTCCCGCACCAGTCGAAGCGCGAAATCCATAGCACGCGCGCCTCGCGGGGCGGTTGAGTGACGAATGGGATGAACGCGCGCGGCGTCAGCGCGGCATGGGTTTCTGCTCCCGCTGGCAGCCAGCTCTCCCCTGGCTGACCCAGTTCACTGCCTTTTACCCATGTCCAGTTTGTGATGCTGTGGGTATAGCTCAGCGTCCAGCCTTCAACCGCGAGCTGAGCCGGATCGGCGAAGCCCCAGTGCAGGTGGAACCAGCCTTGATCCTGCCAGCCATAGCCGCACGGCAGCGAGAAAGTGCCGGTTTTGAGCGCCCCCAGTTCCTCACCGGCTGACACCGCGCGCCCCACGTAAATGTCTGCCCGGTCGCGCAGGTGAGTGTAGAACAGGCTGCCGATCTTGAATGACACCTGCCGGCCGGGATCACGGCACACGTAGTCGATCACGCCCGGCGCGCCGGCCAGCACCAGGTTGGGCGCACGACCTGCCGCCGTGTTGCCGTCCGACACCCAGTCCACTGCTTGCCAGCCGTTCACTACGCCGGCGAATCCGTTTGGATGCACGCCGAGTTGGCCGTACAACATGCGCGTTCCGGGCAACCAAGGGAAGCGCACGCCGGACTGCTCGCTCGCGGCTTGGCTGCCTGACGATACCAAGCGTTGTCGCGCAGCAGAGGGCAGGATGTGTTCCGGCATCTGTGTCAGCAATCGAGCGAAGGTCGGGCTGCCCTGTACGCCGGTCTGCCAGGCGCCGGCCTGGGTGCGCCGAGCTATTGCCAGCCCAAACCATACGCCGTGATCCTCGATGTTCCAGCTTGTGCTGTCAATCAAGCCGGCCAGCCCTGCAATGGACACCAGTTGCCAGTCACCCGCTGCGCGCAGATCGGTGATGGCGTAGTGCGTTGCGCTGGGCGATCCTGCCCCCCGCTCGCCCAGTGCGTTCGCAATTGCGCCGGCCAGGTCGGGCGGCGCAACGACTGTGCCGGCAATCAGCCTGGCTTGGCCATGTAGCTGGGCTGGTAGGTCGGCTGTTGGAGCGGCTGCTGCCAGGTCGGTTGTTTGAGCGAGCGCGCCACACGTCAACCCCACGACAATCCAAAGGATGGCCCACATGCCCCGCGAGTGTGTCATCGTGTCCTCAACTGGGAAAGCTCATTTCCTCCACAAATGTGTCCATGAAGCGTTGATCTTCGTTTAAGCTCACATGTCGCATATGGCTGCGGATGCGCGCGTACAGCTCGTGCTCGTCCGACGCAAACAGCGCCATCTTCGCACCCAGCAGGGCGGTGTTGCCGGCGGGATGAATGATCTCCAGCGGAAAGTTGAGCAGGCCGATGCGCTGT
>JANWVJ010000034.1 GCA_025056895.1 Thermoflexales bacterium | reverse complement strand
AAGGCGGCATCAGCGCCGCTTTGGGCAACTTGGAGCCGGATAAGTGGGAATGGCACGCCTACGACACTGTGAAAGGCGGTGACTTTCTGTCCGATCAGGATGCCGTGGACATTCTCTGCCGCGAAGCGATTGATGCGGTGATCGACCTAGAACATATGGGTTTGCCGTTCGACCGCACACCCGACGGCAAGATTTCGCAACGACGGTTCGGCGGCCACACCAATAACGAGACTAAAAAGCCCGTTATGCGCGCCTGCCATGCCGCTGATCGAACCGGGCACATGATCCTGCAAACCCTGTACCAGCAATGCATCAAAAACAACGTCAAGTTCTTTGACGAGTTTCAGGTGATTGATGTGCTGGTGGAGAACAACGTGTGCAACGGCGTCGTCGCGGTGCAACTGGCAACCGGCGAAACACACGTGTTCCAGGCTAAAGCCACCATGATCGCTACCGGCGGCTTTGGCAAGATGTGGCGCATCACCTCCAACGCCCACTCACTCACCGGCGATTTGCCGGCGGCGCTGCTACGGCGCGGCTTGCCCCTGCAAGACATGGAGTTTTATCAGTTCCATCCTACCGGCATCTATAAGATGGGCATTCTGCTCAGTGAGGCCGCGCGCGGCGAGGGGGCTGTGTTCATCAACAATCGAGGTGAACGCTTCATGGAACGTTACGCGCCGACCATGAAAGACCTCGCTTCGCGTGACGTGTGCAGCCGCAGCATCTATCAGGAAATTCGGGCCGGCAACGGGATCGACGGAAAGGACTACGTATACCTAGATTTTCGACCTGAGGTGGTCAACCACTACTTCCAGGCCGACGGCAATCCCAAGCGCGTCGATGCTGCATACATGGAAAAGCGTCTGCCCGACATTATCGACTTCGTGCGCGTGTATATGGGGATCGATCCGATCACTCAACCGGTTCCCATCCAGCCCACGGCGCACTATGCCATGGGTGGTATACCCACCGATCTTGACACACGGGTACTGGCCGATGAGAAAGGAACGGTCGTCGAGGGGCTGTATGCCGCCGGCGAAGTCGCCTGTGTCAGCGTCCATGGCGCCAACCGACTGGGCACCAACTCGCTGGTCGATCTGGTGGTGTACGGCAAGCGCGGCGGTATCGCGATGGCCGAATATGCCAAAAGCGCCGCCTTGCGGCCGGTGAAACAAGATGCCTATAAAGCCGGCGAGGCTCAGTTGAACGCCATTCGCAATAACGCCGGTAAAGAACGCCCGGCCACCTTGCGGCGCGAATTGCAAACGCTGATGGATCATGATGTCGGTGTGTTCCGCACCGGCGCCGGCCTAGAAGACGCCATCGAACGCATCCACGATTTGCAAGAGCGCTACAAGCACGTGCATATCGACGATAAAGGCTTCCAATTCAACACTGACCTGATGGAAGCTTGGGAACTGGGCTGCCTGCTCGATTTGGCTGAGGTCACTGCTTTCTCGGCGTTGTCTCGCACTGAATCGCGTGGCGCACACTACCGCGAGGACTTCCCACAGCGTGATGACCAGAACTTCCTGAAGCATTCAGTGGTTTGGAAGAATGGCGGACTGCGCGTAGCGTATAAACCGGTGCGATTAGGGCGCTATGCGCCAACCGAGCGCAAGTACTAGGCGCAAGGAGAGGCGCGTTTCATGCGCACTTGGATGATCGGCCTTGGCGTCGGCTTCGGCGCTGCGCTGGCAGTCTGGACGAGCCGCAAACAAAACAGCGGCGTGTACCGGCAGAGCAACGGCGAGGAATGGGCGGTGATCACCGGCGCATCGGCCGGCATCGGCGCAGCGTTTGCGCGGCACCTAGCCGCCGATGGGTACCGGCTCTTGCTGATCGCGCGCCGACGTGAACGGCTGGAGCATGTGGCAAACGAGTTGAGCCGCCGACATGGCGTTGAAGTCGAAATGCTGCAAGCCGACCTCACCCAGGAGAATGATATCGAGCGCGCCGTACAGGTGATCGGAGAGCTTAACCCGCTGGCACTGCTCGTGAACAACGCCGGCTTTGGCACAAGCGGCGCCTTTGTTGACAACACCGCAACTAGCCAAGCCCAGATGGTCCGCCTGCACGCCGAAGCGCCGATCCGTTTGACCCGTGCCGCTCTGCCCGGCATGATCGCGCGCCGACACGGCGCGATCATCAATGTTGCCTCGACGGCGGCGTTTTATGCGTTGGCGGGCAACGCCACCTATTGCGCCAGCAAGCGCTTTCTGATCACCTTCAGCGAGGTGCTCGGTGTCGAATTGAGCAAGCAGAGAGTAGCCGTGCAGGCGCTATGCCCAGGCTTTACCCGCACCGAGTTTCACACGAGCGAGATGTTCCGCGCAAGCGGTAAGCAGCTACCCGATATCCCCGATTTCCTGTGGATGTCGGGAGAGGATGTTGTTGCCTGTTCACTGCGCGAGCTGGGACGCAGCACGATCTGCATCCCCGGCCGCTTGAACAAGCTGATCGCACGCTTGCCGGCTGTCTTGCCTTCCGCTGTGATCGCCAAAGCCGGCGGCAAACTAGCCGGGGGCGACAATTTTGGGATGTAGTCTTTTGGAGCATGAGATCAGTCAACCATGATTAAAGTTCATCTGAAAATCAAGCGCTTTAACCCTGAAAAAGACAAAAAGCCGTGGTGGGGCGAGTACGATGTAGAAGTGGAGCCCACAGACCGCGTGCTGGATGCGATTCACGAGGTGAAATGGAACATCGACGGCACGCTGGGACTGCGGCGTAGTTGCGCGCACGGCGTCTGCGGCAGCGACGCGATGCGCATCAATGGACGCAATCGGTTGGCCTGCCATCGGCTGGTGCGAGACGAGATTCAAAACGGTCAAATTGTGATCGAGCCGCTGCTAGGATTGCGCGTGATCAAAGATTTGATCGTCGATATGGAGCCGTTCTTCGCGCAGTACCGCACCGTCATGCCGTACCTCATCAACGACGAACCACCGCCCGTGCGCGAGCGACTGCAGTCGCCGGAAGAACGCGCACGCTTTGACGACACCACCAAGTGCATTCTGTGCGCAGCCTGCACGACCAGTTGTCCTTCCTTCTGGGCGCGCGGCGAGTACGTGGGGCCGGCAGCTATTGTGCAAGCGCACCGCTTTATCTTCGACTCACGCGATCAGGGCACAGCTCAACGGTTGGAGGTGCTAGGCGATACGAACGGCGTGTGGCGCTGCCGTACTGTGTTCAACTGCACAGAGGCATGCCCGCGCGGGATCGAAGTGACCAAAGCCATCGGCGAAGTGAAGCAAGCGATCGCCACCGGCAAAGTGAGATAGCACCTCGAACAGACTGGGCACAAACACATCGGCGGTCGGTTAGGATATCTGATCGACCGCCGATCATTTTGCTCAGAGGAGGGTTCGATCCAATCGACCCATACAACAGGCGCAGCGATCCCCATCAGCAATCGGCTGGTTGATCCGAGGGATTGATCACGGGGGAATTAGTGCGAGGGTGACATCGCAGCACATGCTGCGCGTGTTCTTCTGATGGCGCTGATCGGCGCACCGGAAAGAATGAACACGCCTGCTAGGCAATGAGCATCGTTCACTCGCCGATGATGCGCTTGATTTCTTCGGCCACTACGTCGGCGCCGGCGCGGAACGGAAACACGACTCGCCAGTGCAACGACGAGTCAACCAGATAGCTGTAGGCCGTATGCGTCACCAGGTAAGCAGCCTGGGTGCCCTGGGGTTTCTCTTTTTGGAAGTGGACGCCGTAGCGCAGGCCGATCTGACGCACTTCATTTTCCGGCCCGGTTAACCCGATAAACTCTGGGTCAAAGGCGGTCACGTAGCGCTTCATCACTTCCGGCGTGTCGCGCTCACCGTCCACGCTGACCATGACAAAGCGCACTTTGCGCGCCGTTTCACCCAGCGCTCTCTTGTACGCTTTGAAGTCGCCCATGCTCAACGGGCACACATCCGGGCAGTGGGTGTAGCCAAAGAAGAGCATGACCGCTTTGCCGTCGGCGGTTAAGTCACTCAGACGTGTAGGCCGGCCATTGTGATCGGTCAAGGTGAAATCGGGCATTTTCTGCGGTGGATCGACCAAGATGCCGCGTGGCACAGGAGTCGGTGTGGGCGGGCCGATCAACGCTTGGATCTCAGCGCACGCAGAGGTCAGCAGAGCCACGGCTGCCCATATCGCAAAAAAGGCTACTCGTTTCATCGCTCTCCCTCGGAATCAGATGCTGCGCCCGGCGTGTCGATTCGGCAAACCGGGCGCAGCAACAAGCGGCTTTCTATTGCGCCGGTTCTTTCACGGGCACATCCAGGGTGATCTGTTTGCCCGATTGAAACGTGAGCGTCAATTTGATGGTTTGGCCGGGCGCCAGTTCTTGCTTCAGCTTCATGAACATGATGTGATAGCCACCCGGCTTGAGAACAACGCTGCCATTGGCCGGAATGTCCAGACCGCCTTGCACCGGCTGCATCCCCATCATGCCGTTGCCCATGTCCTTCGTCTCGTGAATCTCGGTTACCTCAGCTACATCCGTGCTGGCGCTGATCAGTTTATCTGCACCGCCGCTGTTCTGGATGACCATATAAGCAGCGCTGACCGGCCCTTCCATGGCCATACCGCCGGATTGACCTCCGCCGTGGCCATGACCGCCGTTCATCGACTTCATCGTTGTAGGACGCGCCCAAGCGTCTGTGATTTGAATAGCACCGGCAGGAGCCGGCGCGCGGCAGCCGGCCGCCAACGCCACAGCCAGAACCAGCGCAACAAAGCCCACTCTCTGAATCGTCGCATTCATGTGTACCTCTCCTTAACAGCAAAGATGTCTGTTGTCTTTTAAGGAACTTAAAAGAAAAGCGGGACAGACCCGCAGTTGCACACCAACCTATTCGCAAGGCGGTGCGCGCCAAACAATCGATAGCGGGGAATTTCAGAGGGCAGTTGGCTTGGGTGGAGGGCAGGCTGGCGCCAGATCAGGAGACAAATCGATCACGCGCGGCAGATGGACGAGACCGATTGACACAAGGAAGTAGTTGGCATCCACCTCGTGCATCGGCGGGGCAGCCACCGGCGCGCGCGTTGAAACACCTAGCGCATCGTAGTCACGGCAGGGCAATGACATGATACGCGGGCGATCCGGCGGGATCGGCAAGCGAGGTTGAGCGGCAGAAAAGTAGTGACTGCCGGCCAAGCGAAGATGCAATTGAACGTGGGCGCGCCAGTCTTCTGCTGTGACCGAGCCAACCACAACATGATCGTGGTTGACCAAGAACACAACCGGCAAGGGGGCCAGCGCATTCAGGACGGCTTGTGCGATCAGAGCGAACGCGACCCCAGCGGCCTGCCGTGCTGCCATCCAGCGCACCATGCCGAGCAGAAACTGCACACCCATGCCCGTAGCAGAAGAGACGATTTATGCGACAAGCAACGCCTAAGTTTGCTCGATAGGCGAGCGACTTTGCAGTCGGGCAATCAAGAGGAACAGTGCACCAACCAGGAGTGTCAGCGCGCCCACTGCCAGCAACACAGGCAATGTCAGCTCACTTTGCACCGGCTGTCCGCATAAGGCCGACCACAACACCCCCGGCGCATCCCGGAGCGACCTCAAATCCCGCACAAAGGCAAGCGCCAACGCCAGCACCATGCAGCCAAAGCTGATCAAGCTAACGCCAGCGATTAACCAGCCGAAGCTGCGCCCCGTTGGGGAACGGGGCGCAGCCGGGGAGGAGGAAGGATGAACAGACGACATTACGCACCAGCTCAATACGCTAAACACGCTGAGCGGGTTCAGCGCAACGGCGCTCCACTGGTTGTGTAGGGGATGGCATTGAAGCCGGCATTAAAGTCGAGCACCTCGGCAAATACCGGCCCCCACGCAAACAGACAGAGCACGACCACAATAGCAATCCACACGCGCCAACGCTCAAAGATGGCCGGCGACGGTTCCTCGACTTTTGTCTGGATCGGCGCCTCAACTTCTACGGGCTTGTTCGAGAAGAACAACGTGCCGATGATGTTCACAAACAAGAGCACGACGCTGACCAGGAGAATCATGCCGCCAATCGCGGCGCCATTCAACCACATGCCGGCTTCGGTAGAAATGTACGGTGCAGCGGCTAGATCGGCGCGGCGGGGGGCGCCATTTAGACCTGCCTCACCCATCGAGAAACCGAAGAGCGCCATACCGACCAGCCAAGTGAAGGCCTGCGCAAGAGCGGCTTTCTTGCTGAACAGGGCGCGCCCACGCAACATCGGCAGCAGCCAGTACAGGATGCCGAAGAAGGTCATTGTCACACCGCCGCCCAGCGTGGTGTGGAAGTGGCCGGGCACCCAAGAAGTGTTGTGCAAGGTAATGTTGATCTGCGCCGAGGCGTTCATCAGGCCGGTGATACCGCCGGCCAGGAACAACAACATGCCCACCAACTGGGCCGCCACAACAGGGTCATTCCAGCGCTGCTTAAGGAAGAAGCCTACGATGCCACGCCCACCGTTGTTGCGGCTGGCGATCTCTAACGAAGCGCCGATGTTGAAAGCCGTCATGAAGCTGGGCACAGCCACCGTAAACG
This sequence comes from Thermoflexales bacterium, assembly GCA_025056895.1. Taxonomy (GTDB): domain Bacteria; phylum Chloroflexota; class Anaerolineae; order J036; family Brachytrichaceae; genus Roseilinea. Next base: position 16,477 of record JANWVJ010000034.1, on the reverse strand, counting down.
TGAGAAAGGCATGTACGAATTTGGCAACCTGGCTCACGCCGGGGTCGGCATACATGTGATGCACGCCCACCGGGATTGAGAAGAGCAACAACATGATGAACGCTACCCGCGCCAGCGGATCGCTGAACAAGCGCCCGCCGGCCTGTTTGGGCAGCATGGTGTACCAGGACACATATGCCGGGATCAACCAGAAATAAACCAACGGATGGCCGAAGAACCAGAACAGCGCACGTGCAACCTGCGGATCGGTTGTTTGAATCCAGCCCAGTGAAGCCGGCAGCAGCATGAAGAGGACTTCAACGGCTACGCCCAAGGACGAGATAAACCACATCAAGAAATTCACGATGATGGCAAACACAGCCAAGGGCACACGCTCACCAGGATGATCTTTGCGCCAACTGTTGTACGTCCAGAACACCAGGAAGGCGGCAATCCACGAGCCGACCACAAGCAGGACGAGACCGATATAAAACACAGCCGGCGCAATCATCGGCGGATAGAAGGTGTACAACACCGCCGAACGTTGCACGTCGTTGGCCAGGCTGAACACCAACAAAGCCAATCCGATCAACATCAGGGCGAAAGCGACCCACGCAAACCGAACCCCTTTGATCGGACGTTGCAGGGAGCGCTGCACTACATAGTAGCTGAAGCCGACGATAAACAGCGTTGTAAAAAACAACGCCAGCATCACGCCGTGGACGGTCACAGCCTGGTAGTAATAGCTAAAGACAGGTATTTGACCGATAAAGGTTTTGGCAAACGCCGGCGCGCGATGGAAAGCCTGGAACGGCCCCATGAAAATGCCGACTGTCAGGGCAATCAGAGCAGATGCAATGTGAACACCCACCAGGTTGCGCTCACTTCTCAGCATGTCCAAGGCGGGGAAGCTCACTGGCACGGGAGCAGGTCGGACGTGTGTTGCTTGCATGGATTTCCTCTTCCAACAATCACATTAAAGCAATTTAGATGCAGAAGGCATCGACGCTATTCGACAATCACCTCGCCATACATGACAGCATGGCCGGCGCCACAGTATTGATTGCAGACGATTTGATAGACGCCGGGGCGATTGAATTTGACAGTGGCCTGCGACACCTGGCCGGGGATCACTTCCATGTTGACGGTGTGATACTGAATTTGAAAGCCGTGGATGATATCGCGGCTGGTCACATAGAAGGTGACCTCGCTGCCGGCCGGCACGCGAATCTTGGGCGGCGAGCCGGCTTCCTCACCAGCTTCAAACTGCCACATCTTGGCCACGAGGTGTGCCTCGTAGCGGTTGCCGCCCACGTTGCGCACACTGGGCTGGGCAAACTCACTGGCGGACAGATTCTGCGGATCGACCCGCCCGGCAGGGCTAGGCAGAGAGACTCCGAAAACAACCAGCGTCGCCACCAGTGTGGCAAAAAAGGCGCCGAGCGTCGCAGCGACAGCGATCAGCCAGTAGCGCTCATATCGATCGATGTGCATCGCTTAGCCTCCTGCTCGCTGTAGGGTGACAAACCATACGTAGGCCCAATACACAATGTAGCCAATCAGCATGATTGCCAGGAAAATGAGGACTGCTTGAGGTTTGTACGATTCGGATGATTCTGGGGATGACTGAGCCGGATGGTGCTCTTCCATTGACAAAAACCCTCAACACAAATAGATTGACAGCGCCGACAAACACACCACGCTGCCCAGGAGCATGTTATTGAGTTTGTCATACTTGTCACGTGACATTCGGCACATCTTTAGTAGGAAGATAATCCGGCGTAGAAGGTCATTCGATAGAGAGAGGATAGGCAGAGAAAAGGCGCTTGGGCGCCGCGAGAGTGTGGATAATTAACGGCTATGGCAAAGCAGAAATGGCAACGCATTCACGGCCCTTCTTCTATCTTCTCAATTGCGCCGGCGGGAGCAGCCGGCTGGCTGATCGGCAGCGAACAGGGAGTTTGGCGTCTTGACGAATCGGGCGCAGAATCCTGTTTCATCGTATCTGAATCACTGAGACCCGCTGCAATCACCGCTGTAGCTGCCTCACCGAATTTTCCAGATCAACCCTATCTCATCGTTGGCGCAGCAGATGGATTGGCGCGCTCGACGGACCGAGGGGAAACTTGGTTTACGCCGGCCATGCCACAACGCTCGCACGTATCCCAAATTGCCCTATCTCCTCACTTTGCCGAAGACGGGATCGGGTTTGCCGCTACGCTGACAGATGGGGTGTTGGTGACAACCAATCACGGTCAGTCGTGGCATGCGTGGAACTTTGGATTGCTTGACTTGGAAGTGTTGACGCTGGCCGTTTCAGACCGCTTCGCGGAGGATGAGACGGTCATTGCCGGCGCCGGCACGGGCGTCTTCCGCAGCACCAACGGCGGTCGCGCCTGGCGAGAGCTGGCGATTGACGAAAACGCTGCGCCGCTGTCCGGGGTGTGTTTCAGCCAGGGAGTCCTGGTGGCCGGGAGCGAAAACGCCGGTTTGTTTTACTCCGATGACTTTGGCGACACATGGCAAAAACGCTCTGCGTTCCGATCGGGACAAATCAGCGCACTCGGCACATCGCCGGATGGGTCTGTGCTGGTGGTTGCCACGCCAACAGTAGTAGCGGTGTCCAAAGACGCCGGCGCACACTGGACACGCACAGAGGGCAAAACACCGACCGGCATCGTATCCATCACAGCGCTCTCCGATGGATCGGTGTTGGCCGGCACGCAGGAAGAAGGTTTGTGGAAATACGAAGCCTGATGGTCGGTCTCGTGTGTCAGGTTCACTTGGCACGCGTTGGCCTTGCGAACCTGACACACCGCGTTAGATGGGTTCAAAATCCAGCTCGCGCTATTCGCTGACCTTCAAGGGCCGGCCTTGCACGCCGCTCATTTCAATTACCGGCGTGCCGTCTTGCTCAACCCACACGCCGCACGCCCCACCCCCTGGGCTATCCTCTAGCTCAAGTGGTGTGCCGTCCATGCGCAAAGCAGGATGGTAGAAACGCGCCACTTGCCGGGCATCGCCTTGAATGTAGTGCCCGATCAAAGAACGGCGGAAGCGATCGTGGGTTGTGTTCGGCAAACTGCCATGCACCACTTGACCGTTAAAGAACAGCACATCGCCGGGGTTCATGATGACTGGGACGACCTCAGTCCCTGCGGGGATCGGCACGGTGACATCGGTGAAACTCTTCGTCGTGTCGGCTTTGATTGTGCAAAGCAAAGGCCAGTTCTGGCTGCCCGGCACCACCCGCAAACACCCGTTGGCTTCGTCGCACGGGTCTAATGCCATCCAAGCCGCCAGACACGTGCCGGGTTGCGCGCGCAGATAGTATTGATCTTGATGCAAATCTTGGCCGCGCGCGCCGGGCGGCTTGAAATAAATCATCGTCTGTACCATGTAAGGTTCGCGCCCTAGCAAGGCCGTCATCACCTCATTCAGGCGCGGATCGATAGCCCATTTCAAACTCACCTCATCCCAGCGATGCATGTGAATCATGCGCGGATAACGCTTCAACGGATCATTGCTGCTCAGATCGACGCCGCTGAAGTCGCCGGGATAAACGCCCTTCTCCCGCATGGTCATGTAGTGATCGCGGTAGAAGGCTGCCTCGGTCGGCGAAAACAACCCTTTGACAACCAGATACCCGTTCTGTTCAAAAAACTGCTTCTGCTCAGATGTCATCCTCATTCCAACGCTCCATTCGCTCAATCTGCTACCCGAATCGATCTTGATCATATCCAACTGAGATGAAACACTTTGTAGGTGCCATCTAATGCCGATCCGCTTAGGCGCTGCTTTCAATCACTTTAGAATACCCAACTCCCTCAGAAGCGACCAAGGTCTCTTCAGCTCTCCCAAGAAGATCGGTATGAATATGAGGAGATTGGGAATCCCCAGACAAAGAATGTCCGACTCACGAAAGGCAAAACGGCCGGAGAAATTGCTAAACATCGAAAGATCAGGGATGTTGCGGGAATTAAGAATCTGACGAAAGCCGGGTACCCACACCTCACTCTCTCCGCCGACCGAACCTATCGCTGACACGACTAACATGCCCAGGAAGACAGCACAATAAAGAAGGGCCATTAACAGTAGAGTCCTGATTACGGCTCCAATGGTGCGTACGATGATACGTATAAGAGTCATTACAAGCACCTCCTTGTCTGTCTGCTGACAGAACTGACCGATCTAGACTCTGGTTGTGGATAGGCAACTACCTCCCGTGGACAGAACACACCGTGCACGATATACGCGCCAGCCACTGGCGAGCCAACAGCCGCTTACCAAGCATAGGCTTCCGGCGCAGGGCCGCCAGGGCCGGGGAAAATCTCATCCAGCTTCTTCAGCGTCTCGGCAGACAGTCTGATCTCCAACGCGCGCAGGCTGCCGGTCAATTGTTCTACAGTGCGTGGGCCGATAATCGGCGCAGTGACCGCCGGCTGGTGCAACAGCCAGGCCAACGCCACGTCAGCCGGCTTCTCACCCAGTTCGGTGCACAACGTCTCCCAAGCTTCCAGCTTGGCGCGATGCTTCTCAATGTTCTTTTGCATGTTTTCGCCGGCCCGTCGGCCTTCCTTCACCTGTTGCAACACACCGCCCAACAAGCCGCCGGCCAGTGGACTCCACGGAATCAAGCCGACGCCATACGCTTGACAGGCTGGAATCACTTCCAACTCAATCATGCGCGCGTTCAAGTTATATAAACTTTGTTCTGAAACCAGGCCCATGAAGTGGCGCTTGGCGGCCTGTTCATTCGCTTGGGCGATGTGCCAGCCGCCAAAATTGCTGCTGCCCACATACAGAATTTTGCCCTCCCGCACCAGTTGCTCCATGGCCTGCCAGATTTCTTCCCACGGACATTCTCGGTCGATGTGGTGCATTTGATACAGATCGATGTAATCTGTTTTCAAACGCTTTAGGCTGCCCTCGCACGCCTGCTTGATGTGCAAGGCAGACAACCCTCGGCCGTTCGGCCACTCCGACATTTTGTTGTAGCACTTGGTAGCCAAAACCACCTTCTCACGTCGGCCGCCTCCTTGCGCAAACCAACGTCCGATGATTTGCTCGGTGATGCCTTCGCCCAACTTCCAGCCATACACATCGGCAGTATCAAAGAAATTGATGCCCACGTCCAGCGCCTTGTCCATGATGGCATAGCTGTCCGGTTCGTTGGTCAAAGGCCCAAAGTTCATTGTGCCCAAGCACAAGCGGCTCACTTTCAAACCGGTTCGACCAAGACGTGCGTACTCCATTGTGTCACCTCTGATACAAATGTTCCTTGCAGAGCGTCTGTGCGGCGCTTGCGAGGCAAATGGGATTGTACGACGTATGGCACGAGTCTGTGCCGCAAGAGGCTGGGTTCAAATAAAGAGCCGCGCTCTGTGACACGAGCGCGGCATGAGAGAAAGGCGCCGCGGCAGTCAGCCGGCGTGTCGTCGCCGGCCCGTTTATGGCGCAACGATTGCGCCAATGAACAACAGGACACCGCTGCGATCGTCACGAATGGCAATCAGGAATGGCCGGTCAACGATCATCGTGAAGCGTTCCGGTTCTTCACGAGCAGAGGTCACGCCCATCTCGACCGAGGTGACCGCAGCGGCTTCGGCGCCTTCTTCATTGACTTCAATGAACGTCTTATGCACGACATTGCTGATGAAGACATTCTCGGGGCGCAGGTCAACCATTCGACTGAAGTCGGCGCGTTGAGGATCAAACGCAATACTCATGCCCAGCGCAGCCAGCGCCCGATTTAAGTTGGCTTGATACTCAAGCGTATAACGCGGCATGGCCAGCAATCCTTCCGCCGGAGCAAACTGCCCCATCCATGTTGCCCACTGCTCAGCGGTCAACCGAGCTGCCAGTACATCAAGAGAAGAAGTGGGTTCGGGTAGCAACACGACCATGCTCAATCGGCTTTCGGCGTCGGGCGCGCCAAACGGCAAACGAACAGCTTGAAAATCCGCGCTGCGCAGATATTGGAACTTCCCAGAGCGCGACATCATCTGCACCGGCTTTTGGCTGCCATCGGCCATGATAAAGGGCTGTTCGCGCGTCAATTGCGGGTCAAATGCTGTAACCCATGCGCCTTTGAAGTAGATGGCGTTCATCAAGAACAGAATGGCGTCATCGGCGATGCGATCGAGGATTTTGGGGATCTTGCGGTTAGTTTGATCACTCACCCATCGATTGATTGTCTCAACAGCAGAGGGATCGCTGAAATCCAGCGCCGCCACCTCGGCGTTATAGAACAAGCGCACACGCCCCAGAAAGTCGGCGTTAAACGGCACGTCTTGCCGGCCCCATAGGGAGTTCGCAATAGACACAGTGACTTTAGGATCGGCGCTCGCTAACGTCTTCAACAACAGTGCATAGGATTGATTGACTTCATCCAGACTCAGCTCGTTGAGTTCAAGGACGCGCGACATGGCTTGCTGTGTTTCGCCGGCTGCGCCGTTGTAAGTCATCGCCAAAGCGATCGCCACACTGGCCGGCGAGATGAACACATTTTGAGTGGTGTCCGCTCCGCGTAGATAGGTGAACAACTTGAGGCCAAAACGGTTATTGGCCTCAACCAAGGCCGGGCCAAATTCGCCGCGCATGACCGGCTTGAGGGCGTCTGGAGAGGGGGTGTCAGAGAGCGGTTCAGTCGGCGTAGTCGGGGAGCGACCGGCCGGCGTGGGAGAAGCAGACGACGACCGCTCACCAGATGAGAAGCGCTCTGTTGGACTGCAAGCGACCAACCCCATACTTGCTGCCAGAAATGCTATCAGAAACCTGCGACGATCATTCATGCGAGTCCCCTTTGCAAAACAAATTTTCACCTGCTATGTCAGACGGGACACGCAGTTAATTTGTTCCAAAAAAGCTCCCGTCACCCAGGTGGGGACGGGAGCTAATGGCTCACTCACGCTGACTTTTTACCGCGCCTACAGTCTCGCCGCCATGTAAGCGGCTAGATCGGCCGTGCGGCAGGAGTAACCCCACTCGTTGTCGTACCAAGCGACGACTTTGATGAAGTCGCTTTTGTCCTTACCCAACACCGAGGTAAACGGTAGATCGACTGAAGAGCTGTGCGGATCGCCTTTGAAATCAATGCTGACCAGCGGCTCATCGATGGCAGCGAGAATGCCCTTGAGCGGGCCGGCAGCAGCCTCACGGAACGCCTGGCGCAACTCCTCGGTCGTGGTCGGCACTTCGATCTGCGCAGTGAAGTCCACAACAGAAACGGTCGAGGTCGGCACGCGCAACGCATATCCGTCAAACTTGCCCTTCAATTCAGGGATGACCAACGCCACAGCTTTGGCTGCGCCGGTTGTGGTCGGGATAATACTCATTGCAGCAGCGCGGGCGCGGCGCAAATCGCTGTGGGGCAAATCCAGGATGCGCTGGTCGTTGGTGTAGGCGTGTATGGTGGTCATTAAACCGCGCACGATCTTAAACTTGTCGTGCACCACCTTAGCCGCCGGCGCAAGACAGTTGGTCGTGCAGGAGGCGTTGGAGACAACGTGGTGATTGGCAGGGTCATACATGTGCTCGTTGACGCCCATCACAATGGTCAGGTCTTCGCCTTCGGCCGGCGCGGAGATGATGACTTTCTTTGCGCCACCCTTGGTGATGTGATTTTCGGCGCCGAGCACCGTCTTGCCCTTCTTGTTCACGCCGTCCTTCTTCACGGTGAACAGGCCGGTGCTCTCCACCACAATCTCAACACCTAGATCGCCCCACGGTAGCTTGGAGGGATCGGTCTCCTTAAACACCTTGATGGGCTTGCCGTCCACCACCAGGGTGTCCTCGCCTTCGACCTCCACCGTGCCGTCAAAGCGGCCATAGTTGGAGTCGTACTTGAGCAGGTGCGCCATTGTCTTCAAGTCGCCGATGTCATTGAAGGCAACCACTTCGAGCGCATCGGGATGGCGATCGCGGATCGCCTTAAGCACCTGCCGGCCAATGCGGCCAAAACCGTTGATGCCAACTTTCACTTTCGCCATGGTGTATTCACTCCTTGCAAAGAATGCAGTGCAACCGAGCGTGATGCGTCTCGCACTGCTTGTACTCTCCTGTTTTCAACGCAGTAACTTCAACACAGCAGCAGACAACTTAGCGGAGTCGTGGCGCCAGGGATACTCTTCATCGGCCACGTCAGCTTGGATGACCCGCGCGCTGCTGTTGCGAAGCGTCGACTCAGGCCGGATTATATCTACGCCTTGGGGAGGGCGGAACTGTTCATCAACGCGGTTATTTGCAATCACAACGTCGATGACTCCCCGACCGATATGGCGCTCGATGGCCAACACGTGGTCGCTGAGGGTGAAACCGTCTGTCTCGCCGCGTTCGGTGGCAACATTGGCGACATATACACGCAAACCTTTTGTCTGTTTTAGGGCTTGGGCAATACCGGGCACCAGCAGGTTAGGCATGACGCTGGTGAACAAGCTACCTGGCCCCAGTACGATTAGATCAGCCTCAAGAATAGCGCGCACCGCTTCTGGATAAGCCGGCGGATCATTCGGCTCCAGCCACACGCGCTCGATAGGATAACCGGCTTTACCGATAGAGGATTCACCGCGCACAGGAGCCGGCGCTTTGCCGTTCACCGCCGCTGACTGTTCGACGGCCAGATCACGCAACTCAGCGCACAAGGTCACGTCGGTCAGCGTGCTGGGCACGATGCGCCCCTTGATCACCAGCACTTTGCTCGACTCCAGCAACGCCTTTTCAAAGCTGCCGGTCAGCTCGGCCAGAGCTGCTATGAACAGGTTGCCAAAGGAATGGCCGCTCAATCCTTCCCCGCTGCCGAAACGATATTGGAAGAGCTGGGCCACGAGAGAGTCTTCGCTGGCCAAGGCGGCGATGCACATGCGAAAGTCGCCGGGCGGCAATACGCCCAACTCGCGACGCAGCCGGCCAGAGCTGCCGCCGTCATCGGCTACGGTGACAATGGCCGTGATGTTGCTCGTGTGCTGTTTCAGGCCGCGCAACAAGGCAGATAAGCCGTGGCCGCCGCCGATCGCAACAACACGCGGGCCACGCGAGCTGATGTGCTGATCCCAGAGCTTATCAATCAGCGGCTGGCTATCTGCTCCTCGCACGGTCTCCATGATGGTGCGGTTGAAGCGATAAAAGCCATACGTAAATGCCGCCAGCCCTAGGCCGCCCACAATCAGCGCGCGCACCCAGCGTTCCAAAAACTGCAACGTGAGGTAGTAGAAGATCTCTGGCACTTCGGCCTGCCGATAGATTTGCACCTGCACATAGCCGATGCCAAGGCCGATGAAGGCCATGCCGACGATCATGAGCAGTAGCCAACGCTTGACGCGCAGGCCGGGGATGAACCAACGCAACACTTGTTGCCGAAACCATTTGTCCAACGTGTGTCTCATCGCAAGTATGGCTAGTATCCGCTGGCAGTAAACAACGTCTTGAGCAACGCCGCGCGATCCTTCTGGCTCATGGGCACAGGTTGTGAATAATCCATGATGTAAGCGGTACGCAAGTCCACGCCCAAGTAGCGGCCATCATAAAAGACATGGCGATCAACAAACGTTTGGTGCGTGCCAACGCCGGCTTGATCACCAAAGAACAGGTTGCCTACTCCGTAGTGAATGAATCCCTGTGCATTGACGTCGAACCCCTGGGCGTGATGCCCTTGACTGCCGTTGACCACCACCGCGCCGGCTTCGCGCAGCGCCTTAAAGTCGCGCTGTTGTTGTGGTGTAGCGCGATAGGTGTAAAACTCGGCATATTGAAGCGTAGCAATCACCAAATAGCCTTCTTCTCGCAATTGCCGGATGACCGGAATGATCAGGTCGAGCGCGCGCGGATTCTGCGCGCCGCACCGCGCCGACCCGGGCCGTTGATCCGTGGCCCAGTTGGCCCCAAACCAGTTGCACCCGACAAAGGCGATCGGATTGCCGTTGACAACCATCTTGACCGGCTTGAGCGCTTCTTCGGCGTTGCGCCCACCGGCGAAATACGGCCAGCCGCGTTCGTCATACATCTTCAGCGTGTTCGATAGATGAATCCATCCCTTGTCCCACAAGTGGTTGCCGGACAGTTCGATGATGTCCGTGCCGACATACTCCAGCAACTCGATGTATTTTGGATTGGAGCACATGCTCACACCGTCATTGAAAGTGGGCTTGGGGCACTTATCCCAGAACGACACTTCGTTGCTGATATGGGTCACGTCAGCAGTCGTGAGCCAGTCGCGAATGGCTTCGCCGGGATAGGTAATCCCTTTGCGCTCCATCATCACAGCCGTGCCGCGCACCAGGGCCGTCACGCCGGTCATCGCCACGACAGCCATGCGGCCTAGGTCACGATTCAGGGCAGGGCCGTCGCCTACCCTCAACGGATAGCGCGACACGTCCGCAGCTTTGTCGAACAGGTTGATTCCATCGACCCACAACAGCTTCCAGCGCGGCTCCAGTTGGTCAAAGGGCAAAATGGCCAACGCGCCGGGGCGGGCAGCCCACGCTGCGGCCACCAAATCACGCGCATCCACTTGCACGATGTTGGGATTGTTGGCCTGCCCTAGCACCGTTTGCATGACTTGATACGTATCCGGCGCGACCAACAAGGTCAACTCTTTTCCGCGCCAGTAGTCATTTAGAGCATTCAGATCGCCTTGCCAGAAGGCTTTGAGCGCAGCAAAGCTGAGAGTGTCGGTGACGGTGGGAAAGGGGGCGGCCAGCGCGTAAATGATCGATCCACCTTGACCTTTTGGGGCAGAAGAAGCCAGCGCAGCGACAGGCAGACCGGATGAGATGGGAAAAGCAAAACAACTCGTAACGCCGGCCAGCGCCACACACATTCGTAGCACACAGCCAGCGATGAAAGGTCGAGTTTGGATGCTCATGATCGCACGAGATTATAGCCAGCGTGGGCGAAGGCACTCCCTTCGCCACCCGCCCCAGACAGGCTGCGGCTTCTACTCGCCGGACGATCGATGCAGAGAAATCACCCCTTACCGACACATGCAGCTTTCAGACACTTTGATCAATCCGTATAATCCTTGTTAGGAGCGACGGATGGACACCCAGCAATTTGACAATTACTTGCTCGATCACCGCGAGCGAATGCTCGAAGAATACAAAGACTTTCTGCGACAGCCCAGCATAGCCGCCACCGGCCAAGGCATGATCGAAATGGCAGCGTTGGTGGCGCGCCGGCTGGCCGTGCTGGGCGCAGCGGTGCAAATTGTGCCCACTGAAGGGGACGCGCCGCCGGTCGTTTGGGCCGAGCTGGGTGAAGGCGACAAGACGCTGCTGATCTACAACCACTATGACGTACAGCCGCCGGAGCCGCTCGAACTGTGGGAGTCGCCGCCGTTCGAGCCGACAATTCGAGACGGCAAACTGTATGCGCGCGGCGCATCTGACGACAAAGGAGAACTGATCACGCGCATTCATGCCATTGAAGCCTGGCTGAACACACAGGGGAAACTGCCGTTTAAGATCAAGTGGCTGATTGAAGGCGAAGAAGAGATCGGCAGCATTCATCTGCACCGCTGGGTTGAGCAGCACAAAGACTGGCTGACCGGCTCAAACGGCCAACGGATCGATGGTTGCCTGTGGGAATTCGGCGGGATGGATGAGCAGGGCCGATTCACGTTGCACATGGGCGTGAAGGGCATTTGCTATGTGCAACTGCGGGTTCGGTCGATCGACCACGACTTGCATTCGTCCTACGCGCCGCTTGCGCCCAACGCCGCTTGGCGCTTGGTGTGGGCGCTCAACACGATCAAAGACCCAGAGGAGAACCTCTTGATCGACGGCTACGCCGATTACGTGCGCGAGCCGACCCCAGCACAACTGGAGATGCTGTGCCAAATCCCGTTCGCCGAAGATGAGATCAAGCGCATTTGGAAAGTGGATCGTTTTCTAAAAGGACGAAGCGGCGTAGAGGCGCTGAAGGCATACCTGTTCTCGCCGACAGCCACCCTCTGCGGCATCACGTCCGGCTGGCAAGGGCAAGGCACAAAGACGGTGTTGCCGGCCGAGGCCACGGCCAAGATCGACTTTCGGCTGGTGCCAGACCTAACCCCGGAAATCGTGGTGGACTTGTTACGCAAACATTTGGATCGGCGCGGCTTTCAAGATGTGGACATCGTCAGCTATGATGGCTACCGCGCCGAGTTCTGTGACGTAGAAGCGCCGATTGTGCAGGCGGCTGCGCGAGCGGCAGAACAGGTGTACGGGCACAAACCGGTGATGATCCCCACCGCCGCCGGCAGCGGGCCGATGTGGTCGTTGTCATCCTTCATCGGCGGCGTGCCGGTTGTGTGCGCCGGCATTGCCCATGCCGACAATCGTGTGCACTCGCCGAACGAGCACATCCTCTTGCAAAACTACTACGACGGGATGCGCTACATCGGCCGGTTGTTCGACGAGTTCGCGCGGTGCTGACCGCCCCGCACCCCCTCTTCACTTAAACTGGGCGCGGCGCACATGCTCATCGGGCCGGTAGTGGATGCGGGCCACATCCTGCTCGCTGAGAAAATTCGGGCCGCCCAGCGCGTAGGTGCCGGCCAGAATCTTGGCATGCTTAACGGCCATCGCCATGACGTTTTCAACCTGCCTGGACGACTGGCCCAACGCAATCACGCCGTGATTTTGCAAATAGATCGTGCGGGGCATCTCACCATGCCGGTCGGCCACTTCTTTCACCCGCGCAGCTACTTCACGCGCCAAAGGCACCCCGGGATCGGTATAAGGCACGAATACCGACTCGATGCCGCACACCACAATCTCGTCCGGCATAATGTGACGCACAATATCGCGGGCGTTCTTTGAGCACAAGATCATGTTGGCGTACACGCAATGGGCATGGCCGATGAACTTGGCGTCGGTGATTTGATAGAGCACGCCGTGCAACACCGTCTCCACCGACGGCCGCGCCGACACAGCAGGATCAACGCGCGCTTCGCCCAGCACGCGCGTCACTTCGTCATCGGTTGGATTGCCTTCTAACAAACGGCCTACCTTGCGCCAATCGATCTCTACCAGTTGATCGGGACGCAGTGTTTTAAGATTGGAGCCGCTGGCTTTAACAAAGAAGGTGTTATCGTCTATCTTGGCGCTGGTGTTACCCTCGCCGATGATCGCGTACTCTTTCGATTCTTCTCCTAGTCGGTGAGATAACTCAATCAATTCGTTCAAAATCTCTTGCTTGGTCATGGTCTATTCCTCGTAGGTTGATGTATTCGCAGTAGAGCGCGCGGTTGGCCGAGCGTTCGGTGTCTTAAACTGTTCTACTCAGCACGCTGAACAACCAAACGAACAAGCCCAACGTCAAGGCGATCAGGATGCCATAAGGGAAGGTGATGCGCAAGACCTCGCCATCTCGTCCGGCCAACCCCACTGTGCTACACCCCACAATCAGCTTGGCCGGCGCGAGCATACTGCCCAGCGAGCCGCCGGCAGTTTGAGCGGCCAACAACAGCGCCGGCGCAACTCCCAACACCTGGGCAATCGTTTTTTGCATCGGCCCAAACAACACGTTGGAGTTGATATTGCTGCCGGTGGCAAAGGCTCCCAACATGCCGACGAACGGTGATACCAGAGGGAACGCGCGCTCCATCAGCGCGCTGAGTCCCTGAGCCAGCAGCCAGGTCATGCCGGCATGTTCCATCAGCGCCGACAGCCCAACCATGCTGAGGATGCCGACACTGGCCGGGACAGCCGCACGCCCTGTCGCCCGCGCTACATCCACCCACCCGCCAGCGCCCATCAGCCCAAGCCGGCGATAGACCAGCGCGCTGATCAATGCCACCAGCAAAATCGACGCGCCGGGGTGTGTGAACAAGCGAAAAGCCGGGCCAAAGCCGGCCGGAGTCACATGGCCGTTCAGCGTGCCGACCTCTGGGAAGGCAGCCCGCCACAGTACTTCGTCCAGCGCGGCTTTCACAGGGGGGACGCCGATCAGCACGGTCATCAGCAGCGCCAGACTGCCATAGGCGGCCAGCGTCGGCCATGCGGAAGATATCTGGGCGCGCGTTGGGGTCGGCTGCGTATCAGAAGACCCTTTGACTTGGCGCAACCGGTTTTGTCCAAGCACGATGCCCCCCACAACACCGGCTAGGCCGGCGCCCAGGGCTGCCAACGGCGTCAACCCTACGCTCGCCAACACTGCTTGCACGAACGCCATCAGCACTCCCACCACAATGACGGTTGACCGGCGCAGATTCAATCCGCCGACCGCCTGTTTCAAAATGTGGGCAGTGATCAGGCCACATAGCACGCACGCTGCGCCCAACATCAAAGCAGCCGGCCAGGCCAACTCGGCTGCATCCATGCCAGCCACAGCGACGAGCGACTGAAAGATCACGCCCATGTCGCCGAACGTGACCGCCCATGCATGACCGACCGCCACTGCCGCGACGGCCGGGACAGGGGCAACACCCAGCGCCACCAACATGGGCGAAACCACCGCAATCGGGACGCCAAAGCCGGCCAACCCTTCGAGCGCGCCGCTGAAGGCCCAGGCCACAGTTAACAGCAACACGCCGCGATCATGAATGGTCAGGCGCAACGCCTGGGCAAGCGCATCAACACCACCGATGTGTCGGATGATGTTGTACAAGAGCAACGCCGGCCACAACACGGCCAGCACATACAGCGCCAACAACACGCCCTTAGCCTGAGAGACCCACAACACTTCGGGCGTCAGGCCAAACGCCAACGCGGCAACACCAAGCGCAGCGACCCAACCGACCGGGCCGGCGCGCTGCCCACCCCAACGCCCATACACCATCAAAGCCAGCACGACTAAGATCGGGGCGGCAGCCAAGAGATACTGCATCTATCCTCAAGCCACGCGCACCGGCTGGCCCTTTTCCGACGACTCGAGCAAGGCCACAAGAGCCGCCACGTTGGCGCGGCTATCGGCCAGGCTAACGCGGGGCGGCTTGCCCAACAACACGGCATCCGCCATATCCTCTACCTCGCCCAGATACAGCTCTTGCCCTTGCACAGGGATGCGCTCAACTTCGTCGCCGCGCGTGATCAGGATGTGTTCTTGCAAGCCCGGCTTGAACGGACGCGGCACACTGATTGCACCGTCGCTGCCGACGATCTCGATGTGTGTGCGGAAGGTGGCGCGAAAACTGCAATCGATCTGCGCATACACCTCGCCTGGGAAACGAAGATGGCCGGTGAATGTTTCATCTACGCCGCTGGAACCAACTACCTTGCGGCCAAATACTTCGATCGGCTCTTTGCCGAGGATATAACGTGCATAGCTGACCGGATAACAACCGACATCCCACAGGGCGCCGCCGCCGAGGGCGGGATCAAGGCGCACATCTCCCTCACGATTCAGGCTGAAGCTGAACGAACCACGCACCAAGCGCACAGTCCCAATCGCGCCGGCGTCAACCAGCGCCTTTACCTGAAGCGTCTGGGGATGGTGACGATACATGAAGGCTTCGGCCACCACAACACCGGCTCGCTCGGCGGCGGCGCGAATGGCGTCCACTTCGGCCACGCTGATCGCCAACGGTTTCTCACACAACACATGTTTGCCGGCTTTGGCCGCCTCGATCGTCCAGTGTTCATGCATACTGTTCGGCAACGGCACATACACCACGTCAATCTCTGGATCGGCCAGCAGCGCTTCATACGAGCCATAAGCCTTTGGGATGTGCCACTCCTGCGCGTAAGCCTCCGCGCGCTCTTGAGTACGACTGGCAACAGCCAATAGTTCATTGCGCGACGACATGCGCAACGGCGGAATCAAAGCGCGATTGATCCGCGCCGTGCTCAATAATCCCCAGCGTAGTTTGCGATCAGACATTGATTTCCTCCAATAAACGCGCGCACCTGTGCGGGTGATTGTATCGCGGGAGATGCGTTGTTAAACATGAGGCGGCGCCGGCGGAATCTGGCTCATGGCGTACTCGGCCAGCGCGGTGATGGTCAGGCTGGGGTTGATGCCGGGATTGGCCGGCACGACCGACCCATCCACAACATACAAGCCCGGATAGCCATGCACTTGACAATGGATATCAACCACGCCAGCATCGGCATGTGCTCCCATTGGGCAGCCGCCCAAGATGTGGGCTGTAATGGGCAGATTCAGCAACGACTCGGCCACCGAATCGGCCGGCACACCGCGCACCGCTTCGGCGAAGGCGCGCGTGACATGATGGCCCATCTCAATGCGCGCCGGCACCCCGTTCCCATCCAGCGCGCACACCAGATCGCGCCGACCCAGTGTGAACAGGCTGCGCCCCAGCCGCAATTTCATGTGATTGTCTTCTGTTTGCATGATCAACAGAATGGTGGTGCGACTCGCCCAGCCAGGGCGCAGATATGCTTGATAGAACCAATCTGGATGACGCAACCAGTAGCCGATGGCCTTGAGCAAGCGCATCGATGCGCGATGATGTCCGTTGAGCATCGGCGCGGCCAGGAAGCGCATGAGAGACGAGCCGGCGGGAAAACGCACCGGTTCCACTCGCGTCACGTCATCAGCTTGAAAAACAGAAGTGATC
>JANWVJ010000033.1 GCA_025056895.1 Thermoflexales bacterium | reverse complement strand
CTGACAAATATCGGCGCGATTTGGCGGCGCTCATTGATGTGACGGCGCCGGCAGCGGTCATCACCGATCAAGCCTTTGCGCCGGAAGTCGAGCAGGCGATGCGCGCCAGCGCGCGTAACTCTGTGCGGCGCGTGGTGTGCTGTGAGGCCGTGACGCCTATCGCGCCGGAACCGGGCACATGGCACGGCCTAGAGCGCCGGCCTGATGATATCGTGCTGTTGCAACATTCCAGCGGCACGACCGGCTTGCAGAAGGGCGTGGCGTTGTCCCATCGCGCTGTGTTCAATCAGCTCGATGCTTACGCGCGCGCCATTCGCCTAACTCAAGATGATGTGATCGTGAGTTGGTTGCCGCTGTATCACGACATGGGATTGATCGCCGCATTTGTGATGCCGATCCTCTGCCGTGTGCCGGTCGTGATGATGTCGCCGTTTGACTGGGTGCGCGCGCCGGCGCGCCTGATGCAGGCCATCTCGCGTTATCGCGGCACGCTGTGCTGGCTGCCGAATTTCGCATACAACTTTTGCGCGCACAAGATTCGTCCACGCGATCTGGAAGGTGTGGACCTATCCAGCTTACGCGCCGTAACAAATTGCTCCGAGCCAATTCACTGGAGCAGCCATCAACTCTTTCTGGAAAAGTTTGCGCCGTATGGCCTGCGCGCGGATGCGTTGGCCGTCTCGTATGCTATGGCTGAGAATGTGTTCGGCGTAACACAGGGCGGCATCGATGTGCCGCTGGTGATCGACGAGATCGACCCGCGCGCATTTGTGACAGAGGGCATCGCGTTGCCGGCGCCCGATCAACCGGACTCACTGCGGATGGTGTCATCCGGTCGACCGATCGACAACACACGCGTGTGCGTGCTCGACGCACAGCGTCGTGAATTGCCGGAGCGCCATGTGGGTGAACTCGCTATCCAGAGCGATTGCATGTTGAGCGGCTATTACCATCGCGATGATCTAACAGCGCAGGCCTTTCACGAAGGCTGGTTTCTCACCGGTGATCTGGGCTACATTGCCGACGGAGAGGTGTTTGTAACCGGACGCAAAAAAGATTTGATCATCGTCGGCGGCAAGAATATTGCACCACAGGATTTAGAACGCTTGGCTGGCGAAGTGCCGGGCGTGCATCCGGGGCGCGTGGTAGCGTTCGGCGTGTACAACGAGAGTGCCGGCACAGAGGATGTCGTCATCGTAGCCGAAGCCGATACAGAAGATCAGGAAGAGCGTCAACGCATCGGCGATGCGATTCGCGCTGCAATCAATCGCGGCTCGGATGTCGTGCTGCGCGATGCCTACGTGGTGGGCGCGAAGTGGTTGCTCAAGACGAGCAGCGGGAAAGTTGCCCGCTCCGCTAATCGCGACAAGTACCTAGCCGAAACACGCAGCCAACTGATGTATGACCCGGCTTCAGTTGATCGACCTTGACCGAGAAGGTAGCAATTCTGCTGCCAGCGCCAGACACTGTTGCTTGTAGCGCTGGGCGGAAGCCGGATTGTTGCGCCGCCATATTTCAATCGGCATGTACTTTTGCACTTCGTAGAGCAGATAGAATTGCCGGCGCACTGCGGCAGCAGCGGATGTGTCGCGCATCGTCCCATAGCCTTCCCAGAAAGCCGGTTCGCTGATGCCGCAGTAATCGAGCACGGCGAACTCGATCTCTGGGTCGCCCCACAGGGCGCGGTCGAAATCCACCAGGCCGGTGACGTTGCCCGCATCGTCCACCAGGATGTTCTGGCTCCAGACATCCATATGGAGTAGGCGCGACACAACTGGCCGGTCAAAGTAGCGGCGATAGTAATCGAGCAGGTCGCGCATGGCCTGGCCTTCCTCTGGCGAATAGGCTTGGCATGTCACAACGTCATCGATCAGCTTGTGCCACATCAAGCGAAAAGCATCCCACCAAGTGGGTTGTGGCGTCATCGGCTTGTGCGCGCCGACGTAGCCGTAGAATCCTTGTCCCAAGCACTTTTCGGCAGTCAATGAGTGCAACTGGCGCAGGCATTCGCCCGTTTGCCGCAGCGCGCGGTTGAGGCGTGCTGGCGTGAGATTGGTTGCCGCGCTGAGCGGGATGCCCGGCAACGCTGTCATGATCAGGTAATCGCGCTCGAAGTGGGTGCGGGTGAAATCATAATGAACAACATCGGCGACAGGGATGGGCAAATGTTTGCGGATTAGAGTGTGCAAGGCTGGCTCTTGACGCATCATGTGCACTTCGTAGAAGAGGAAGCCAGCGTCATCGGGTGGGGCGATGCGCAGCACGTGTGCGCCGGCCGGACTCTCGATGTAGTAAGAACGGTTGTGTTTGCCAATAGGAATAGCTATCAGCCGCACGGCGCCAACGTCCACTTGCAGCGCGCGGGCAACCAACAGGGTCAATGTGTTCAAATCGAAATACTCGGCCATAGTTGCTGTGGAGAGCATAGTACCACTTGCGCTTGACAGCGCTCCTGTAATCGTTTACACTGCCCCTGTAAACGATTACACCCCGTGTTCATCGCCGTCAGCACAACGCTGGTCAAGGCGGGGGTGATTGATGCTTGCATGATCGATCTATAATTCAGGGGTGTCATGTTCTGTCAACCGGCAAGCAGGAGGCTGTGTCTAACGCGTTCCACTCTGCTCTCGTTATTCAACATGACAACGATATCCTCGATTTGCTGCGTGGCACAGCGAGTGCCCTCTCGGTGCAGTTGCGTTGACGAACAGGTGCGCCTAATCTCATCCAGAGGAGGTGAGTGAGCAAGAAGAGAAATCCCATCTGCATGATTGCCTGTTGTGCTCCTGGTGGCGCATTGGACATCGCCGCGATGGACGTCGTTGCGCACTGCTAAGGAGCGATCCGTTTGAACTCGATTTGACCGCTTAAAAATCTTTTCATCCAGGAGGACGAAAGAACTATGAAGCGCTTGACGATGCAAATTGGCTTGCTTGCCAGTGCTGCGCTGCTGGCAGCGAGCTGTGGTGCTCCCGCGCCTGAGTCACCCACGGCGGCCCCACCGCCAGAACAGCCGACTGCTGCCCCTACGATGGCTCCGCCTACCGAACCACCCCCTCCGGCTGCTCCACCGTCTAAGTACAACGAAGCACCCCAATTGGCCGAGTTAGTGAGCAAGGGGCAATTGCCGCCGGTCGATGAACGCTTGCCCGCCGATCCGGTTGTCACGCCTGTGCGCGAAGCAATCGGCAAGTATGGCGGCACGATCCAAACGGCAAGCTGGTGGCCTGGTGTCGGCAACGTGCTGCTGTATTTTGCAGTAGAGGCTCCTATCAAGTGGAAGGCTGACCTGACCGGTTACGAACCCGGTCTGGCCGAGAGCTACGAGTGGTCGGAGGACGGCAAGACCTTCACCCTGAAGCTGCGCAAGGGCTTGAAGTGGTCCGATGGCCAGCCCTACACCACCGCCGACTGGAAGTTCTGGTGGGAGGACATGGTCAAGGACGAGAATTACAAGGGCAGCATTTCGCGCCCGGCCTGGCTGCGCAAGTCCACCGGTGAGCTGATCGATATGGAGTTCCCCGATGACTTCACTGTGGTTTGGAAGTCCGACCAGCCCATGTGGGTCAATCCCTTCTACATGGCGCAGGGCTACTGGGAGTTCGCCAACCCGATGATGAAGCCGGCGCACTTCCTGAAGCAGTATCACCCCAAGTACGCCCCAGACAAAACGTATGAGGACCTGCAAAAGATCGATCAGTGGTGGCAGACACCCGGTTATCCCTGCCTGTTCGCGTGGTGCCTGACCGAGCTATCTGAGGACGGCCAGAACTACAAGTTTACCCGCAACCCGTACTATTGGCGCGTGGATGAAGAAGGCAATCAACTGCCGTACATCGACGCGATCGCTGTTGAGTTGGTCTCCGATGAGCAAGTGCGCATCCTGAACTGCGCGCAGGGGCGCTATGACACGGCGTTCCGCGTGTGCGGCGGCCCGAACGAAATCCCGCTGCTGCGTGAAAAGGCCGAGGCCGGCAACTACCGCTTCCTGGAGAACTACATGAACGGCGCCGGCGCCTGGCCGGGCTACATGGTCAACCAGTACTACGTCGAGGGCGGTAAGAACTATCCCGACGACACGCCGGAGATGGCCGCCGAGGTGCGCGCACTGTTGCGCGACAAGCGCTTCCGCCAGGCGCTCTCGCTGGGTCTGGATCGCGAGCGCCTGATCGACGTGGTGTGGGGCGGCATCGGTGAGGCGAAGGGCGCTACGATCAGCCCGCAGTCCTGGCACTTTGCCAGCCCAGAAGGGCAGGAAGTGTACAAGAAGTGGGCCACTGCCTATGCCGACTTCGACGCCGAGACGGCCAACAAGCTGCTCGATGAGATCGGTATGCAAAAAGGCGCCGACGGCTTCCGCACTCTGCCTAGCGGCAAACCGTTTGAGCTGGTGATCGACATCACCGACTGGGGCGGCAGCCTGAAGGCGCAGGTGGACTCTGCTGCCGAGGCCAAGGCGCAATGGGAAGCCAACCTCGGCATCAAGGTGAAGGTCAACAACCTGCAGGGCCAGCCCGAAGCTGATACGCGCACCAATGAGGGCCAGTACATGCTGCGCGGTGCGCACATCTCTGAGATCGACATCTGGACCTATCCAGACTGGATCTTCCCGATTGTGAACCGCTACATGTTCCCGCTGGAAGGGCGCTGGTATGCCGAAGGCAAGGACGCCTGCAAGCCGGTGGAAGGCCAGCCCTATTCGTGCGGTGTGCAGCCCGAGGCAGGCAGCCCGGCCGCCCAGTTGCAGGCCCTGTATGAAAAAGGCTTGCAGACGAAGACGGTTGAGGATCGCCACAAGGTGGTCTGGGAAGCCATTGATGTCATCGTCAATGAAGGCCCATTCGTGATCGGCGTAGCCGGCGACCAGCCCATGCCCATCATTGTCAAGAACTACATGCGCAACATTCTGGACTACGGCGTGGTTGGTCCGTGGGCGCCAGCAACCCCCGGCAACCAGATCGCAGCCACCTGGTGGATGGATAAGTAGCCCGGCGTTGAATCGCGATGACCGTTGCGCACAGCATGGCTGAACAACAGGCCCCGCCCCGCTTGTCCGGCTAGCTTTGCGCCGGCCTGCAAGTGGCGGATGGATGGGCGGCTCCCAACCATCCGCCACTTGTGGTTTAGGCAAGATTCGCTTTGCATCACCTGTCTAGAAAGCCAGACACACCTTGAGCCATCTGGTGATTGTTTGTCTTTCTTTACTGTAAAGGAGGACTGTCAATGGTGAACTATCTCATCCGTCGCGTGGGGTATGCTCTCATCATGGTGGTACTGGTCTCTTTTGTCAGCTTTGCTATTATCGAACTGCCCCCTGGCGATTTTCTCACTCAGAAAATCGAGCAATTGCGCGCTCGAGGTGATCGCAGTGCTGAGCAGCAGGTTGAAACGCTGCGTGTTCGCTATGGCCTGGACAAGCCCTTTCTCGAGCGCTATTTTAACTGGGCGATTAATTTCCTGCGCGGCGACTTTGGCGAATCCTTCGAGTTCGAGCGGCCGGTAAGTGAGATATTGGGCGCGCGGCTGGGATATACCGTCGTTCTGGCCATCGCGACGACCGTGCTCACATGGGCCTTGGCGATTCCGCTAGGCGTTTACGCAGCGGTCAAGCAATATTCGCTTGGCGACCAGATTATCTCTGTGATCAGCTTCATCGGACTGGGCATGCCCGGTTTTCTGTTGGCTCTGATCATCATGTACTTCGCCATCATCATCTTCAACTTAGAAGTGACCGGCCTGTTCTCTCCTGAGTTCCAAGACGCCCCGTGGAGTTTCGCCAAGTTCATGGATCTGCTCGGCCATTTGTGGATTCCGGCCCTGATCAGCGCCGTCACCGGCATCGGCGGTTTGGTGCGCATCATGCGCGGCAATTTGCTCGACACACTCGGCCAGCCTTTTGTAGAAGCGGCCCGCGCACGTGGTTTGAAGAATCGCACTGTGACTTGGAAGCATGCCGTGCGCATTGCTATCAACCCCCTCATCACCATCCTCGGCTCGGATGTGTTCCCCAGCATCATCGTCGGCTCGTCGTTGGTGGCGATCGTGCTCAATCTGCCGACGATCGGGCCGGTGTTCGTGGACTCCCTGCGCAAGTTGGACATGTATCTAGCCGGCACGTGCATCGTCTTTCTCACGATCATGTTGCTGATAGGGAATCTGGTGGCCGATCTGTTGCTGGCTTGGGTTGACCCGCGCATTCGCCTGGAATAGCGCAGCTATTTAGCGTTTTTCGCGCACCATAAGAGGAAGGAGTAACCGATGGCTGTTGCAACTGCCCCTTCTACCTTGCCGCTGGGCAAGAAGAAAGAATTTGGCCAGAGCTACTGGAGCCTGGTCTGGTACCGGTTTAAAAAGAACAAACTAGGTGTGCTCGGCGGCATCTTTTTGATCGCCCTCTACCTCCAGTTTGTGGCCCTGCCGGAGTTCATCTCACCCTATGCACTGGAAAACCGCAGCAATTTCGTGGAAGCGCCGCCCACCCCCATTCGCTTTGTCGATCAGAACGGTCAGTTTCAGGCCCCGTTTGTGTATGGTTTGGAGCGCAAAGTCGATCAGGTGAAGCGTCTGCGCACCTGGGTTGAGGACCCCGATCGCAAGTATCCGGTGAGACTGTTTGCCCAGGGCGACCCCTATCAACTTCTCGGTTTGATTCCCATGAACGTGCATCTCTTCGGCATCGAGGCCAACCAGCGCGAGGCGCGCATCTTTATCATGGGCGCCGACGCGCTAGGACGCGACTTCTTTACCCGCATCATGTATGGCGGCCGGCTCTCTCTGATGATCGGCCTGATCGGGCAATTCCTGACGCTGGCTCTCGGCGCGACGCTGGGGGTGATCTCCGGCTACTACGGCGGCGCCACCGACATGTTCGTGCAGCGTTTCACCGAGTTCCTGGCCGCTTTCCCAAACATCCCGCTCTTCATGGCGCTGTCGGCGGCGATCCCGGCCTTCTGGTCGCCCATCGCCGTCTATTTCATGCTGACGCTCATCCTCGCCTTCTTGGGCTGGGGCGGTCTGGCGCGCCAAGTGCGCGGCTTGGTGCTGTCGCTGCGCGAGCGCGAATATGCGCTGGCGGCGAAGAGTTTCGGCGCAAAAGATAGGCGCATCATGTTCCGGCATCTATTGCCCGGCACGATGAGCCATGTCATCGTCATTGCCACCCTCTCCATCCCCGGCATGATTCTGGCCGAGACCGCCCTGAGTTGGCTGGGCCTCGGCTTGCGTCCACCGCTCACCAGTTGGGGCACCCTGCTTCAAGATGCTGCCACCGTGCGGGCGATTCGCTTCACGCCATGGCTGCTGTGGACGATTCCACCGATTCTGTTTACCGTCTTGACCTACAACATGCTGGGTGATGGCTTGCGCGACGCGCTTGACCCCTACAGCGGACGATAAGGAGATAATCATGCAGACTAATCTTTCCCCCACGGCCGTGGCCCAAGCGCCGGCGGATGGCCGCGAGACCCTTATCGAAGTCCGCGATCTCAAGGTCGAATTCAACATTCGCGGCGGCGTGGTGAAAGCCGTGGATGGCCTGACCTTCGATATCAAGCGCGGCCAGACCATGGGCATTATCGGTGAGAGCGGCTGCGGCAAATCGGTCACCGCGCGCGCCATTCTGCGCATGATTCCCAAGCCGGGCAAAATCACCGCCGGCAATATCTATTACCACCGCCGCCGCCGACTGGCCGGCCAACAAACTGCTCCCACCGAGACCAATGTGATCGATCTCACCACCCTCGATCCGGACGGCGAAACCATCCGCCAGATTCGCGGCGGCGAGATTGCGATGATCTTTCAAGAGCCGATGAGCTCACTCACGCCGGTCTACACCGCCGGCACCCACATCAACGAGGCCGTCACTCTGCATCGCCTGTTGCCCATCAAAACGCTCGGCGATCAAATGGCCGAAAAGATCATGCAGTATCGCCACGTCACGCGCGAAGAAGCCCGTGACATTGCCGTGCAGATGCTGCGGCGCGTTGGTATTCCCAAGCCAGAGCAACGCGTAGATAGTTATCCCCATCAACTCTCCGGCGGCCAGCGCCAGCGCGTGATGATCGCGATTGCCCTGTCCACCGAGCCGACCATGCTCATCGCCGACGAGCCGACCACCGCGCTCGACGTGTCCATCGAAGCGCAGATCCTCGACATCATGCGCGAGTTGCAAGAAACGGCCAACATGGCCATCATGTTCATCACCCACAACCTGGGTGTCATTGCCAACATGGCGGATGAAATCGTAGTGATGTACATGGGCAAGCAAGTCGAACGCGCCAAAGTGGTCGATTTGTTCTATGACCCCAAGCACCCATACACGAAAGCCCTCTTGCAATCCGTCCCTAAGCTCGGCCCCAAGACTGGCCAGCGCTTGGCCTCCATCGAGGGCATGGTCCCCGATCCTTTGCATCTGCCGACCGGCTGCGTATTCCACCCTCGCTGTCCTGCCTTCATGCCCGGCAAATGTGATCAAATCGTGCCGCGCTGGGTCGAAGCCGCGCCGAACCATTGGGCGCGCTGCCTACTCTATGAGGAGTGATTGACATGACTGCTGCATCTCAGACCCCGCCAGGCGACAACATCCTGCTGGAAGTTAAAGGCCTGAAGAAATACTTTCCCATCCAGAAAGGATTGTTGCGGCGCACAGTGGGCTACGTGCGCGCAGTAGATGACGTAAGCCTATATCTGCGCGAAGGTGAGACGCTCGGCTTGGTGGGCGAAAGCGGCTGCGGCAAGACTACGGCCAGCCGCTGTATCATCCGCCTGTACGAGCCGACTGCCGGCGAAGTCTGGTTCAAGTCGCGCACGTTATCGGACAACGGCCAACCCAAGCCGGTTAACCTGGTCAATCTCACCCGCGAGGAGATCACCAAAGTCCGTCAAGAGATCGCCATGATCTTTCAGGACCCGATCAACTCGCTCAACCCGCGCATGTCCGTTTCTGACATCATCGCCGAGCCGATGGTGATTCACGGCAAGTATGACCCGCGCCACAGCGAGGAAGTCATCGTCAATCTTTTGCAGCGCGTCGGACTGCGGCCAGATCATCTGCGCCGTTACCCACACGAGTTCTCCGGCGGCCAACGCCAGCGCATTGGTATCGCGCGCGCGCTGGCGCTCAACCCGCGCCTGGTGTTGTGCGACGAGCCGGTTTCGGCGCTTGACGTGTCGATTCAGGCCCAGACGCTCAACCTGTTGCAAGACCTGCAGCGCGACTTCAACTTGTCCTACATCTTCGTCGCGCATGACCTGAGTGTGGTGCAGCACATCTCCGATCGCGTGGCCGTGATGTATGTGGGCAAGGTGGTCGAGGTGGCTGCGTCCGAGGAGTTATACCAAAATCCCCTCCATCCCTATACGGAAGCACTGCTCTCTGCCGTGCCAAAGCCCGATCCGAAGTACAAATCTTCTCGCATCATCATGCAGGGCGACGTGGCCGATCCCTCCAATCCGCCGAGCGGGTGTTACTTCCATCCACGCTGTCGCTACGCCGTCGATCTGTGCAAGCAAAAAACGCCGGAGTTTCGCCAGCTCAAGCCCGATCACTGGGTATCCTGCCATCGCGCCGAAGAATTGCAACTGGTCGGCATTTAATCGCTTCTTGGCGCTGTGCCGGCGATGAACTCGGTTTGGCCGGCTTCGTCTTCGGCGCAGCGTCGGCGAAAAGGACGAAATAGGTGTGCCATGCGCTCGCTCACCTCGTCCCGTCGTATTACTCTGGCGGTGGTCGTCTTTGTGCTATGGTTGGTCACCGTAGCGCTCACTTTGTGGTGCGTGTATGCGCTCTGGCAATTGTTCATTTTGCTCTACGCCGCCCTCACGCTCCACATGGGGGCAGATGCCCGCGCCGGAGCCGTGTTGGCAAATATTTTGCTCATCGTTCTGGCTTTGGCCGGCATTGCCTTTATCGTGATCAGTGGTGAATACCATCGCCGCTTTGTCGGGCAAATGCGCTCTTGGCGCGCGCTGACCCTAACCCTTGCTATTCAAATTGTCATTGCTCTGATTTACGCGCTCATGGAGGCTCGATGACTGCACTGAAATGGTGGCAGACAGCCGTCTTCTACCAAATCTATCCACGCAGCTTCGCAGATGGCAACGCTGACGGCATCGGCGATTTCGCCGGAATGATCGACCGGCTGGACTATTTGCAATCACTCGGCGTCGATGCCGTATGGCTGTCGCCGCACTTCCCATCTCCCAACGCCGATTGTGGCTACGACGTATCCGACTACATGGACGTCGCGCCGGAATACGGCACACTGGACGACTTTCGCCGCTTCTTGGACGGCGCCCATCGGCGTGGCATCCGCGTCATCCTCGACTTGGTGCTCAATCACACTTCTGAGGAGCATCCCTGGTTCATCGAGTCGCGTTCCAGCCGCGACAATCCCAAACGGGACTGGTATGTGTGGCGCGACCCCGCCCCTGACGGTGGGCCGCCTAACAATTGGTATTCTGCTTTCGGCGGTTCGGCCTGGGAATTTGACCCTCCTACCGGCCAGTACTACTACCACTTCTTCTTTAAGCAACAGCCGGACTTGAACTGGCGCAATCCGGCCGTCAAGCAGGCCATGTGGCAAGCCGTGCGCTTTTGGCTGGATATGGGCGTGGATGGCTTTCGCCTCGACGCCATCGGCACCCTCTTTGAGGACCCGGCTTATCCGCCGCAGACTTCACGTCTGTCGCAGTTGGATATGTTGCGCGCCTGGCGCGAAAACCGCTCACCCGAAGAAGAACAGGCGCTGATGGCCGAGTTCAGGCGCATGTTTATGCACCAGGTCAGCCAGCCGGGTGTGCATGAACTGATGAAAGAGCTGCGCGCCCTGCTGGATGAGTATCCCGGCGACCGCGTTCTGATCGGCGAAGACGACGATCCGGCTTATTACGGCAACGGAGACGACGAGCTGCACTTGGTGTTCAACTTTCCGCTTATGCGCACCAACCGCATCACGCCGGCTTGGGTGCGCGCCAACCAGAGCGAACGGCTCAGCAAGCTGCCGCCCGGCGCGTGGCCGTGCAACACGTTGGGCAACCACGATTCGGCGCGCCTCATCAGCGCCTTTGGCGACGGCCAGCACGACGCCGGCTGGGCGCGTGTCTTGGCAGCCTTGGTGCTGACGTTGCGTGGCACACCCGTGCTCTATAACGGCGAGGAGATCGGCATGACCGATCTGCTGCTCGAACGCTTTGACCAGTTGCGCGACAACCAGGCGGTCAACCTGTACCGGCTGGCCGTCAGCGACGGCATCCCGCCCGAAGAGGCGATGGCCATGGCGGCGCGCATGACGCGCGACCGCTGCCGCACCCCGCTGCAATGGGCCAACGCGCCGAACGCCGGCTTCAGCCCCGCCGGTGTGCATACCTGGTTGCCGGTGAATCCCAACTATGCCGCCGGCGTCAATGTCGCCGATCAAGACCACGACCCTCACTCGCTCTTGAACTGTTACCGCCGTTTGCTGCGTGTTCGGCGCGCCAATCCCGCTTTGAGCGCCGGCGATTATGTTCCATTGCATCCGACTGCCGAGGATTATCTGGCCTTCCTTCGCCGTGACTCCCAACACACCTGTCTGGTGATCCTAAATCTTTCGCCCCGTGTGCAAATCGTCGATTTGACCGATGCATCGCTCGGCGCGACCTTTGCAGAATGCATATTTGATGAACCGACGCGGGGCGCTACAGCCGGCCGCGATGATCTCGCGCGGCTGGTTGTTCAACCGTTTGGGATTTATATTGGTCGGTTATAGAAAGCAGGAGAAATCATATGCTAAATACTCAGGACACAGCCCGTTTTTTGGAGCGCGTGCCACTGTTTCAAACGCTCGGCCGACGCCAACTCGAGTTGTTAGCCAAACGCGCGGTCGAACGGGATTTTCCCGCCGGCGCAATAATTGTCACGCAAGGCCGGGGCGGCGAAGGCTTGTTTATCGTCATACAGGGCAAGGCCGAGGCCGTGCGCGAGCGACAAGATGGCGAACGGGTCACCGTCAACCAATTTGGCCCAACCGATTTCTTCGGTGAGCTGGCCTTGCTCGACGACGGCCCACGCACAGCCTCGGTGATCGCTGTCGAACCGACCCGCTGCTTGGTGCTCAGCCGCTGGGACTTTCTGGCCGAAGTGCGCCAAGACGCTGAAATGGCTGTCCTCGTCCTCCAAGAACTGGCCAAGCGGTTCAGGCTGGCCCTCGAGGCGATGTGATACGCTTAGGTGTGCGGTAGAGCACACCCATTCTGCAATCAGATAATCCACGGTGCCAAGCGAGGTGCGCCCTGACCGGCGCGCCTCGTTTCTTTGATCTATCTATTGAGCGATGAACTGTCCGAACTGTGGCTTTGACCGTATAGGCGGAATGAAGTACTGTGGACGGTGTGGAGCGCGTCTGGCGCATATCTGCCCGCTGTGCAGTTTCGCCAATCCTCTGGACTATCATTTTTGCGGCATGTGCGGCACACGGCTGACCGAAGGCGCAGTGTACGAAGCAGTGACCGCCGGCCGACCGTGGGAGCGTACCGATAGCACACGTGTCCTCTCGCCTCCCATGCACGAAGCGGTTTCTGCCAACGACCTGTCCCGTCAGGTGCGCCTAACCGAGAATCAAAATGTCGAGGCTGCCCGTCCGGCTCGTCCCCTTCCGGTGGCCTCATCTGACGCAAACCCACCACCGCCCAGCTCGTCTTCCCCCTCTGTGCCACACTTGATTCCCTTGCCGGCTGCACCGCTCATCCGCGCCTTCGACGAGACGTTTGCTTTGGCCGGCTATCAAACCAAGCCGCTCGAAGGAGAGCGCCGTATCGCCACTGTCATTCTGGCCGATGTGCGCGATTCCACCCGTTTGCTCGAGCAGCTCGGCAGCGAGACCTGGGTTGACGTGATGAACCATGTCTTCCAACTGCTGGAAGCAGAAATCTACCGCTTCGGCGGACAGGTCAACCAATTTCGTGGAGATGGACTGGTCGCCTTTTTCGGCGCTTCGGTGGCCCACGAAGATGATCCAGAGCGCGCTGTGTTGGCGGCGCTGGCCATGCAAGATGCCATAAAGCCTTACGCGGCTACCCTGGCCAGAACCCATGGCGTCGATTTGAAGTTGCGCGTCGGTGTGAACACCGGCGAAGTGATCGTGACGACTGTGGGCGACAGCCGGCAGTACAAAGAAGACACTGCGATGGGGCAGGCGGTTGCCGTTGCTGCGCGCATGGAAACCGCTGCCGAACCGGGCACAGTGTTGGTCAGCGACAACACCTATCAACTGGTCGCCCCTCGCTTCCGCTGGAAGTCGATGGGACAAATCACGGTGAAGGGCGTCAGCGAGCCGATCGCCGTATATCAACCTCTGGAGCATCAGCCCGACGGTGTCAGCCGATTCATTGAGCCAAAAGCCTTGCCTTCTGTGCTCAGCCGCGCTGCACAGATTGAAGCCGTCGAACGCTGCATCGCCGACGTGTTGAAAGGGCGCGGTGGAATCTGCTTTATCTCCGGCGAGAAGGGCATGGGTAAGTCGTTCATCGTAGCGCGCGCAGCGCGGCGGTTGTTCGATCAAGGGCTGTTGGACGCGACGTGCCTTCCCGACCCACTCGCGCTGGCGCGCGATGACAGCGCTGCTCGCCCAGTGCAGGGGACAGCCGATAGAAGGCCGGCTGCCGAGCCCCTGATTCCATCCGGTAGAGCTGAGCAGGTATTGTGGCTGCACGGGTTTTGCCGCTCCTACAGCCAGGACTGGCCGTTTTCTGTGTGGCGCGATCTGGCCCGTCGCTGGTTAGGTGCTCAGAGTCTGACCGACTTGGCAGCGCCCCTCTCTCCCCGCCCTCTCAACCCCGCCGAAGCGGAAGCCTCCGCTCTCCTCAGGCAACGCTTGCATCAGATGTTGGGCGAACGGGCCAATGAGTACTACCCCTATCTGGCTGCGCTCTTGGCTTTGCCGGTCGATGAAACGCAAGCAACTTCACTCCAGCATCTCGACGCGGAAGCGTGGCAACGCCAATTCTTCCAAGCGGTGCGCGCCTGGTTGTCTGCTCTGGCCGAACGTCATCCGCTTGTGATCGTCTTTTCGGATTTGCACTGGGCTGATCCCAGCTCAATTGAGCTGTTGCGCTTTTGTCTGCCGCTATGTGACAGCGCCCCGATTTTATGGCTGGCTGTGTTTCGCCCTGACCGCATGTCGCCGGTGTGGAGTTTCCGCCACCACGTTGAGACCGAATATCCGCATCGTCTGACGCGCGTGGAACTGCCGCCTCTCACCGAAGCGGAGAGCGGTCAGTTGATCGACGAGTTAGTTGGGCCGGATGCACTCTCCTCGGCGACGCGCGCGCTGGTGATCCAACGCGCCGAGGGGAACCCGTATTTCATCAAAGAGCTGATCCACGCCTTAATTGCCGAAGGCTCGCTGGCGCAAGATCAAGCCGGCCAATGGCGTGAGACGCGCCGCGTTTCTTCGCTCGATTTGCCGGATAGCCTGCATGGCCTGTTAGCAGCACGAATCGATCGCTTGTCGCCTGACCAGCGCCGGGTGCTGCAAATTGCGGCAGTCATCGGTCCGGTGTTCTGGCGCAACATGCTGGCAGCGCTGGCAGGCGAAAGTATGTCTGCCCAATTGCAGAGTATTTTGACTGCTTTGCAGCGCGCTCAATTGATCCATGAGCGCGGCGCCGAGTCGGCCCTAGGCATGGAATATGCGTTCACCTCTACGCTGGTGCGCGATGTGGCGTATGAGAGCTTGTTGGCAACCCAGCGTGCCAATTGGCATCTGCAAGCTGCTGAATACCTAGAAGCCGGCTGTGGGGGGGTAGACCTCGAGCAACAAGCCGGCCTGATCGCCTGGCACTATCGCTGCGCAAATCGACCGAACAAGGAACTGTTCTATTCACTGTTGGCAGCCGAACACGCGCGCAAAGTGTACGCCAACACGGAAGCGATCCAACATTACAGCCGCGCCGTCGAGATTTTGGACAAAATCGCCGACGGTTTGAGCGAGGATCGCCTGCATGCCATTCGCGCCCAACGCTTCGAGGCGCTAAGCGGTCGGCGTGAAGTCTTGTACTTGGTCGGCGACCTAGAGGCTGCGCACGCTGACTCGCGTGCGCTGTTGCCGTTGGCGCGCGTGTTAGATGATGACCCAGCCTGGTTGGTCGATGCGTTGTTGGCCCAGCCGGAGGTCGCCGATTTCAGCACCCAGGCTGAAGCCCGTGCTGGTATTGCCATGGCGCAGGAGGCTCTGGTGCTGGCCCAACGTCTCGGCGACCGGCGGCGCGAAGTGAACGCACTCATGCGTTTGGGCAATCTACAGTACGAGCTGCGTGATCCTCAATGGCGAGAAACCACTGAGCGCGCGCTGGACTTGCTGCGTGAACTGGGCGATCGCCCGAATCAAGCTCGCCTGTTGCTGGGATTAGCGTTTGCCTCCGGCATGGATGACCTGGAGAGTCAGGAAAAGTATCTTCAAGCTGCCATTCCGATCTGTGAAGACTTGAATGACAAAGAGCTCAAATTGCGGCTGTTAGCTGCCCTGAGCGGCCGGGCCGAACGAGCAGGCGACTATACCCGCCAGTTGATCGAGTATGAGCAGCCTCGCTTGCGCTTGGCGCGTGAAATGGGCAATCGCAAGGTGGAAGGACATGCGCTTAACTTTTGCGGACAAATCCGCGCGCTGTACCTAGGCGATTTAGAAGGTGGGCTGGAACTCATTGAGGAAGCCATCCAGGTCTGGAAAGGGTTTACCGGCGTGTTGTACCCGATGCTGCGCAAAGCTCAGATTCAGACCGCCCTGGGTCGCCTAGATGAAGCCGAGGCAACACTAGCCGAGGCGTGGGAGATCACCCGCCGCGACTTTACCGAGTTGGGTCGAGCCGGTTGGGCGCTGGTCAAGGCGATTTTGCTGTTAGAGCGCGGCGATGGCGACAGTTGCCATGCTGTCCTCGGCCTAACTGAGCAAGTTGAGGCGCTGGTCGAACAAGCTCTCATTTCGCAGCAATATCGCATGGCGGCTGCTTGCAAAGCCGCATCGGCTCACCTGCTTTTAGCGCAACTATCGCCGGACGATGGACGACCAACCCATTTGCAACAGGCCCTGATGTCCTCTTCTGTTGCGCTGGATACTTATCGCCGCTTTGGGTTTGTGCAGATCATCGAATGTGTCAGTGAGGAGATTTTGTTTGTGCACAGCCAGACGTTGACGGCGCATGGCCGTATGGAAGAGGCAGATGACTATCTGGCGCAGGCGTACGGCGAGATGCAACGCAAATATAGCCTGATTCCACCCGATAGCCCATATCGCCGCACCTATCTCGAAAATATCGCATTGCATCGTCGCATCCGAGCTGCCTATTCTGTGCGCCAACAGACCGCGCTGGTGCGCTTAAATGCCGGTTAATCAGAACCGACTATAGTTGAATCATGGACAACCCCCAGCCCCAAGATCAGATCGATTTCAGTCGCGCGCGCGCCAAACATTTTCTGCGCGCAGTGTGGGGTATCCTCTCCGGCCACAGATGCCGGCTGATGTCATGGGACGAAGTGCGCGACAAACTCAAGCTGCGCGGACTGGTGGCGCGCGGTGTGCATACGGTGCCGCTCGACAAGATTGTGGGCAGCGTGGGACGCTACCAGGATTTTGATGACGCTTTCCTGCCCCGCACCGGCGCGTTGAGCGCACGCTGGCGCAAGATCAACCGCGCCTTCCACGATGAAATCAGTCTGCCGCCGGTCAAGCTGTACAAAGTGGGAGATGTGTATTTCGTGCTTGACGGCAATCACCGTGTCTCGGTAGCGCGCGAGCGCGGCGCCGAATTCATCGACGCCGAGGTGCTAGACGCTGTTACGCGCGTGCCGGTCACGACCCAGGATATCGACGCCGATGCACTCATCATTCTCGGTGAGTATGCCGAATTTTTAGAACGCACCCGACTGGATGTGCTGCGACCGCAGCAGAATATCCGCTTCTCAATCGGTGGTGGCTACGCGCGGCTGATCGAACATATCGCTGCCCACCGCTATTTCATGGGTCTTGAACAGCAGCGCGAGATTTCAGAAGACGAAGCGGTGATGGACTGGTATGACACGGTCTATCTGCCGATTGTGTGTGCCATCCGTGAACAAGATGTGTTGAAGCATTTCCCCGGCCGCACTGAAGCAGACCTATATCTGTGGGTGAGTGATCACTACTACTATTTGAAAGAAACATACGGGCATGACGTATCACCCGAAGAGGCTGTGGCCGATTACCAGGAGCTTTTCGGTGTGAAGTCCCCCATCGAGAAGGTGCAAGGCGCGCTGGAGCATGTGGCCAATATGATCGCTGGCCGTGGCGAAGATGAACCGCCTGAGGCGATTGCCTTGAACCAGGTTTTGTGATCTCGATCGACAGCACGATCGGCTACAATGAACGCCTATGGAAATCACGTGGCACGGCTTGTCCTGTTTCCGACTGACCGATCGTGGCATGCTCACGGTTGTCACCGATCCCTACGAGCCGGCTGCCGGCGAGACATTGCCCAAATTGAAAGCCGATGTCATCACCGTCAGTCGTGACGAGCCTGGCTATAGCAATGTGGCGACAGTTGTCGGCGCGCAACGTGGCGATGTGCGCGTCTTGCGCGGGGCTGGCGAGTTCGAGATGGGCGGTGTGTTCATCACCGGTGTTGCCATGCGTCCGGAGAAAAGGCGCGGCGATAATACCCCGCGCAGCACCGTATTTTCGTATTACTACGATGGCGTGAATGTCGTCAATTTGGGCCAATTGCCGTTTGTTCCCACTCAGGCCCAAATCGACGCCCTCGACACAGTTGATGTGCTGTTATTGCCGGTTGGCGGTGGTGACAGCCTCAACGCTGTTCAGGCCAGCGAGGTGGTCGCGTTGATCGAGCCGAGCATCGTCGTGCCGATGAATTTCAAAACAAACGGCATTAGTCCCGCGCGCAAACTAGACGGCGTTGGCAAGTTTCTGAAGGAAATGGGGCTGGCAGAGGTCAAACCTCAAGAGTCCTTGAAAGTGACCAAGGGTAGCTTGCCGGAGGACACGCAAGTAGTCGTCTTGGAGGTCAGGCAATGATACACATGTGGACGCGCACCCTCACAGCCAGCTTGGCG
Organism: Thermoflexales bacterium; assembly: GCA_025056895.1. GTDB lineage: Bacteria > Chloroflexota > Anaerolineae > J036 > Brachytrichaceae > Roseilinea. The sequence goes on along the minus strand of JANWVJ010000033.1, from coordinate 5,817 downwards.
GCAGCCGGCCTGATGATGGCCCTTGCAGGGTGCACTGCGCCCGCGCCATCACCGACTGCATCAGCCGCCCAGACAACCCAAGCGCGCCTGGAAGCCGTGCGCGCCGCTCTCGAAGCCAAGCAATTTGAAGCGGCTTTGCAGCAAGCGCAGGCGCTTGTGACCGACGATCCCAACAACGCCGAGGCGCATTACTTACTCGGCAACGCCCATAACCAGTTGGCCAGTGCAGCCACTGATGAAACAACCCGGCGCAATCATCTGACCAAAGCTGTCGATGCCTATCTGACAGCCATTCGCCTTGATCCCCAACACGATGCCGCGCATACCAATTTGGCGACGGTGTACTACCAGAATGGTCAGTTTGAGCAGGCGCAGGAATATGTGCAAAAGGCGCTTCAACTCAAGCCGGATGATGCCATCTCCCATTACATGTTAGGAGCGATCCTCTTACAGCGCGATCCTCAAAAATATCCAGACGCGCTGGACACCGCCCAAAAACAGTTTGAGGCGGCGATTCGCTATAAGCCCGATTTGGGCGCGGCCTATACCGGCCTGGCAAACGTCTTCCTCTTTAAAGGCGACTATCAGAAAGCCCTTGAAAATGCCCAAAAAGGCGTCGATCTCACCCAGAACGACCCAAATCCGTTCACCTACTGGGCCTTGGCGCAGGCGCAATGCGCCCTGGGAGACAAAGTGAACGGCACCAAGTCAATCCAGCGGATCAACAGCCTGAACCCGGCCGATCCGCTCTTCAGGCAGCAAGTGCAGGCGCTGGCGGAGCAGTGCCGATAGCCTTGCCGATTTGTTCTCTTTGCAGTCCCCAGGGAGGCGCCGGTGGTCAAACTGGTTATGAGTTGGAACATCAAGTCGGAGGAAGAGCCGGCTTACTTCGAATTCGTCGTACAAGAATTCGCCCCAAAAATCATGAAGCTCGGTATGCGGCCTACAGAAGCCTGGTACACGGTGTACGGTGAAGGCCCACAAATCATCACCGTCGGAGAAACGGAAGACCGCGAAACACTGGATCGCATCTTGGCCAGCGAGGACTGGGCCGAGCTGATGGAAAAGCTCAACCGGTTTGTGACCGACTACAAGCAACGTATCGTCCTCCCGCGCAAGTAAACCAGGGCAAGCAGGGTAGGGTCAGGCTAGGGTAAAGGCAAAACCTGGCAAACAACCGTTCGCCTGTTAGGGTTCTGTGCGCTTGGACTCGACGTGCTCCTCCATGCGCTGCTTTTCGGCCAGAAATTGAATGAACTCGAGCGCGATTTTGCGCCGCTCGGCATTCAACGATTCGTAGAAGTTCACCAGCAGTCTGAAGTCGCGGTTGGGAGTGAAATCCCAGTTCGGCGAGATACCCTTAGCCTCGCTCAAAATATCGAAAACGGTCGTGCCGTAGATGACAGCCAACGCTTCTAGCTCTTGGATGGTTGGACTGGTTTTACTGGTCTCGATGCTGCTGATATAGCTGGCGCTGCGTTCCAGACCACTGCGCTCGATCACTTCCTGTTGGGTAAAGTGTTTCTTCTCCCGCAAACGTTTCAAGATATACCCCAGGCTCTCCGGCATGACTTGTCTCTCTCACTCGTTAAACAACTCGCCTACGCTGCGACCTTCATGCACACGGCGAATCACCTCGCCCAGCAACGATCCGATGGATAGCATGCGCAGATTGGGCAAGCTCTTTTCCGGCGGCAGAGGCAGTGTGTTGGTCGTGACGATTTCTTTGATCGGCAAAGTCCGCAATCGCTCGACGGCTGGCCCGGCCAGAACAGCGTGTGTGCAACACACGTAAATCTCTCGCGCGCCGTGACTTTTCACGACCTGGATCGTGTTTTGCACCGAGCCGCCAGTGGAGATTTCATCGTCCACGATGATCACGTCGCAGCCGTCAACGTCCCCGATCACGGTTAGAGCCTCCGATTGGGCTGTGTTGCCAATGCGCCGCTTTTCGACAAATGCCATTGGGCATTGCAATTTGGCAGCGAAATTTCGTCCCCGTTTAGCAAACCCCAGGTCGGCCGTCACGATAACCGGATTGGTCATCTCGTCTCGCCGGCCGATAAAGTAGTCGCTCAGTGTGTGAAAGGCAGTGATCTCGTCGCCGGGGATGCTAAAGAATCCTTGGATTTGGCCGGCGTGCAGGTCAACGGTAATGTAGCGATCGGCGCCCGCCGTTTCGATCAAATCGGCCAGCAACCGGGCTGTGATCGGCACACGAGGCTGATCTTTCTTGTCGCTGCGAGCGTAGGCCAGATAGGGGATGACTACAGTGATGCGAGCAGCCGAGTCGCGCCGCAGGCAATCGATGCCGATCAGCAATTCCAAAATATTCTCGCTGACCGGCGAACTCATCGTCTGAATCAGGAACACATCCTGTCCGCGCACGCTCTCGTGCAAGCGCCAGAAGATGTTCTCATTTGGAAAGCGCACAATGTCCCGTCCGCACAAGGGTGTATCCAGATAGTTGGCAATCTCGGCGGCAAGCAGCGGATGGCTGGAGCCGCTGAAAAGCTTGATTCCCCCGTGCATGCTCTTTTCCGTGCGCCGGTGATTTCGCATCTAGGCTCTCCCAGTCAATTCTAATGGATGTAAGTGGCATTGGTCATTGAGGCGGCGCAGCCGCCAGCGGTCGTGCCGATAGGTCACTTCTGTGACCGATGCGTTGCCGAAATAAAAGGGCGGCCTGCGCATAACAGGCATACCCAGCATTGCGCACACAACCATGCCCAGCGTGCCGCTGTGTGTCACAATCGCCAGAGATTGATCTCCGCCCTGCGCCATAGCCTCGCGCAAAAACAACTCGACTCGATTGCGCACGTCTTGTGCGCTCTCTCCGCCCGGCACAACCAGCTCGTGATCGGCTTCCAAGTTGACGCTTGGCCACAACGCTTGAATTTCCTCACGACTTAAGCCGGTCCAATGGCCCATGTTGTACTCTTTCAGTCGCTCGTCCAACAGCACCGGCAGCTTTTGAAGATGCGCAATGGCCTGGGCGGTGTCTCGTGCGCGCGAGAGCGGGCTAGAGTAAACGGCGTGTAATCGTATCGAACGGAATCGTTCGGCCAGCGCCTGTGCCTGTTGTCGTCCTAGCTCACTGAGTGGTGAATCGAGCCAGCCCTGGATGCGCCCCTCTTCGTTTGCCATGCTTTGCGCGTGGCGGATTAGAAATAGGGTTGTCATTGGCCCCAGCTTGCGATGAATAGTTGCTCGGCTGCCTCGAGCGGGTGCAACGTGCGCTCGATCACGCCGGCAATAAGGGCATTGTAGTGTGTCTGAGGCACAGCGCGTAATGCGCGGCGTAGCAACAGATCGCCAAGCCGCGCGCGCACGTCCTGCTCAACTGCCCGCGCCCGGCGTCGGGCGCCGGCGCCGCTGAGCTGCAGATGTTGGCGATGTTCTTCGAGCGCTGCAATCACAGCGGCGATCCCTTCCTCATGTGAGGCAACTGTTTTCAGGATCGGCGGTCGCCATTCTGCGGATGGGCCGGGCTGTTCTGGCGCCTGCAAATGGTGGGAAGGGTCGATGGCGTGCAGGCCGGCAGCAGGCATAGGCCGGCCGATATCCAGAGCGGATTGCAGCGCTGCTACAGTTTGGGTTGCGCCCTCGCGGTCTGCTTTGTTCACGACGACAACATCGGCAATTTCCAAAATCCCCGCCTTGATTGCCTGGACTTCGTCTCCTGCGCCGGGCGCTTCGACGACGACGACGGTTTGGGCGATGCGCGCAACGTCAACCTCTAGCTGTCCCGCGCCCACCGTCTCGATGAAGATCGTGCCGAAGCCGACAGCGTCGAGCACTTCCACTACGTCAGCGGTAGCGGCTGCTACACCGCCCAGTGCGCCACGGCTGGCCATGCTGCGGATAAAAACGCCGGCGTCGCCGGCCAAGCTTCTCATCCTGAGGCGATCGCCCAGAATGGCTCCACCGCTGAAAGCGCTGCTCGGATCAACGGCGATGATTGCCACGTGAGCATCGGGAGCGTGAACTCTCAACTGCCGCGCCAGGGCAGCCACCAGTGTGCTTTTGCCGCAGCCCGGCGCGCCGGTGACGCCGACGATGTGGGCGCGCCCCCCTCGTCGATATAAACGGGTCACCAGTTGACGCGCTTCAGGAGCGCCGTTCTCAATCTGCGTGATCAAACGCGCCAGCGCACGCCGATCAGACATCAAATCGGCAACCATATCCAAGCCGGCAGTAGAAGATTGGGCCATTCATCAGTTCGGTAGGTGAATGAGTGAGCGGGCCGTCGGGCAAACGCAGCGCCGCTCAGTGACCAGACAAGCTGTTCAGCAACTGAGTTAGCGTTCGCGGATAGGCGTGTGTGTTCGGATGAAGGCGATGATTTCGGCAATCGGCGCGCCGGGGCCGAATACACCGGCAATACCGGCTGCCTTCAGGTCAGGGATGTCTTCATCGGGGATGATGCCCCCTGCGAACACCGGCACATCGCTCAAACCACGCTCGCGCATTGCCTCGACAACGCGCGGCAACAGTGTCTTGTGTGCGCCACTCAAGATGCTCAGTCCGACTGCGTCCACGTCTTCTTGAAGCGCAGCTTCGGCGATCATCTCCGGTGTTTGTCGTAGACCGGTATAGATCACTTCCATGCCGGCATCACGTAGAGCGCGGGCAATTATTTTGGCCCCTCGATCGTGTCCGTCCAACCCCGGTTTGGCGATCAAAATGCGCAACGGTCGCGCCGACGGATCCAGCGGCGCTTCGGTCGATGTTGTCATGGCGCAGGGATTATAGCTAGAGCGGCGCAGTGCGCGGCGCACCGGCTTGGCGTGGAAAACGCGCCGGCGTGCGTCGAATTTTGTGAATGATGACAAGTGCTCTTCGGTCGGTTGTGCGCGGCAAGGTGACCGGCTCGATAATCGGCGCTGCGCCGCCCAGTGTCTCGATGGCGTGTCTGGCTCGCTCGGCTTCCGTTTGGGCCTCGCTGCCTTTCATGGCGATGCACCAGCCGTTTACTTGGACGAACGGCAGCAAATATTCAACCAAGGTCGGCAGCGGCGCCACAGCGCGCGCAATCACCACGTCATACCGCTCGCGGTATTCGGACTGCCGGCCCATCTCTTCGGCCCGCCCGTGAACGGCGCGCGCCTGGGTCAGCCCTAACTCCTTGATCACAATCTGGCAAAACATCACTTTCTTGCCGGTGCTGTCCACCAGCGTGATGTCAATGTGCGGCCGAGCGATCTTGATCGGAATGCCGGGCAAGCCGGCCCCGCTGCCGATATCGATCAAGTTGAGCGCCGGATTCTCGCCAAGACACCGATCGAGAAATGGGACCACAGTCAAGCTGTCTGCGAGATGGCGGATCAAAATGCCGGCGTCGTCTTTGATCCCCGTCAGGTTAAAGCGATTGTTCCAGTCGATGAGCAGTCGGCTGTACTGGGCAAGCAAAGAGCACTGTGTGTCGCTCAGTCGGATGCGAAGCTCATCTGCAATATCGGCAATCTCTGCTGGCTGTGGTGGCATGGTAACAAGTATAGAGCCGCTTAAGAGGCCACTGCATCCGCCGGCTGCTCAGGTGTGTTGTGTCTGCTAAAGACGCTGCTGTATCGGTCGTGTTATCCTGAACTCATCAGTATGTAATCGGGTCTTGTCATCGGCGCTGTTTTAAGACCCGTTTTTAATTTGTCTATCTACGAGTGCAAAAAATCATCTGGCGTACGACTAACTTACCAGGGATAGTTCAAATGTTGATATGTCAGTTAGCAAGTACTCACAGCCCACGATCTTAATTAACGTCAGTTCTGGTTAAGCCGGCAGTAGCGCGCGGCGAGTAGCCAGGCCGAGTGACGGCTT
>JANWVJ010000032.1 GCA_025056895.1 Thermoflexales bacterium | reverse complement strand
GCCCCCCGTGCGGAGGGCGACCGGACTCGTTATGTCGTCCGCCTTTCCTGGAGGTGTTTCAATCCACGCCCCCCGTGCGGAGGGCGACCGCTGTATATAGGGGCACTCTTTTCACGATGCCTAAATGTAGGCAGTCATCCTTGTGGATGCTTTAGAGTAGCCCTTATAGTTCATTCGCGTGATGGCGGATCTTCACACATGTTTACTCTATTCGTTTGGTAAGGTGCATTCTACTTGCGAACCTGCTTAGCGTTCAATGTGTGCTTGGGGTTCGCAGCTCCACGTCACTCAGACCATTAAGACGCCGTCCAACTCCAGGCCGGGCTTGGCGCCGACGTGTTCGATCCGGCTGTGCCAATCATCCCCCAGGAAGTAATACCGTAGACTGTCAGTTTGTTTGTCCATCAAGCTTTCCAGTCTTGCTCTCAGCACTTTGAAACGCGTAGGATCGATCAAACATTCGAAAACAGAGTTCTGCACGCGCTGGCCGTAATTCTGACACTCTTTGGCTACCCGGCGTAAGCGCTTTTTGCCCGCTTCTGTTTCGGTATTCACGTCGTATGTAATTACCACCATCATTTCTGGGCTTCACTCCACACTCTTTGTGGCAGACCGGTACGCCAGACCCACTTATCATACCAGAATAGCCCATGACATGCGTTTGTCTTCTTGAGTGGATTGACCGGCTCAGCTCCAGAAAAACGGCGGATAGGCATCCAAATCGCCGCGCAAGTGGCGAGCCAGCAGCAGAGCCTGCACATGGGGGACTAGGCCGAAGGGAATGCGCTCGTTTAAAAAGGGATGGGTGATCTCTTCTTTTTTGCGTTCTTGCCAGGCAGAGAGCACCACTTTGCGCGTGTCATCATCCATCAGCACCCCACCGCTTTCCTTGCGTGTGAAGCCTTTACCGTTGACTTGCCTACGGTTGACCAGGGAGAGCGCCAATCGATCGGCGAACACGGGTCGCAATTCCTCCATCAAGTCTAAGGCGAGCGCGGGCCGGCCGGGGCGATCGGCGTGCAGAAATCCGATGTATGGATCAAGTCCGACGGCCTCTAACGCAGACACTGCCTCGTTGGTGAGCAGGGCGTATAGGAAGGAAAGCAGGGCATTCATGTTGTCCAGCGGCGGACGACGCGACCGTTCTTCAAAATGGAAGTCTTCTTTCTGATGCAGAATGAGCTGGTCAAAAACACCAAAGTATGCTTTGGCGGCGCTGCCCTCGAACGCCATCAGTTCGGCTGTGCTCCTACAGGCCGGCAACTTGCCCAATACGTCACGCAAGACAGCCGAGGTTTTGCTCAACTTCTCTTTGTCTATCAACATCCCATGATCGCGCAGCGCACGCTCGATGACTTTCCGACAGTTGTAGACTTTGCCGATCAAGAATGAAGCAGCAATCGGTATGCTGTGGGCTTGATTTTCGGAGACTCGATATTGGTGGCGACGCAGTAGGACGTTGCCACGGACGCGTCCCTGTACACGACCTTGAAAGAAACCGTTGGGCGTGAGGAAGGCTAATCCGATTCCCCGTTCGGCGCATGCAGCCATCAAGGCCGGGCTGGCGCCCTGCCAGTTGAAACACACCACGTTTTCAATATTGTGCAAGGGTAGGCGTGTAGAGGTGTGTTCGTCTCTCTTGACAACGATGTTTTCTCCGTCCAGGGCTAGGTAGACCTCCGGACTGGTGATATACAACACGTTGGACAATTGTTTCACAGCTCATCCTCCTGTTTAGTCAGCTTGTACTCCTCGACGGATATATTCCGCCACCGAAGCAGGCCGGTCTTGCACGGCAGGCATGCAAACGTCCAGCATAGAACACGAACGACACCCTTTTTGTTTTCTCACGGTTGGGGTGTGCCCGCGTGCAAAGTAGGCGTGCATTTCGAGACAAATTTCGCGCACGAGATTGCGCAGGGACGAAGACAGCTCTACTTCTTCTCGGTGACGGGTCTGGCCGTAATAAAGATATCCGCGCGGGATGCTGACGGAGAGCATCTCTTCAAGGCACATCGCCTGCGCACATAACTGGGCTTCGTCTGTTGGCTCGCGCTTAGGCCGGCCACGCTTATATTCGACCGGCGCAGGCGCGTAGTAGCCCTCTCGGCCGGGCAGTTGCACGCCTTCCTGCGCACAAGACGGGCTGAATTCCACCACATCGCAGAGGCCGGACAGGCCCAGTGTGTAGGATGCGATCGGGACAGCGCGCGCAATGATCACGCCGTTGCGTGTTTCCGTGAAGAAAGGGTCGTCCACTCTCTGATGCAACAAGTGACCCTCAATCGTCAGCACGTTATCGCGCCATTGCGTCTCCACATAGATCAACGCCCATTGCCGGCGGCAGAACAAAAAATGCTGAATGCCGGACAACGGTAACAGTTCATCAGCCGTATATTCGCGCGGCATGGCAGCGCCTCTTTTATCTTGAATCCCGACTCCTCCAACCAAGCGAGGAGGAGTCGGGAGATAAGCCTGTCGGGCCGGAACAGGTTACAACAGTTCGAGTAATGTAACCCCCTGGGGCACGCCGGCTCGGTTCACCGTTACCTCGTAGTCGCCGAAGCTGCGCGGCGGATTAGCCTCCGGCTTGCGGCGGACACGAATCAAGTCGAACAGTTGATGGGCCGGCGCATTGCCCAGGTCGCTATCGTGCTTGAACACGAACAGCTTGCGGGTAGCCATCTTGCCGCGCGCGGCCGAACGATCATGCTCGAACATATTCATCAGCGCTTCCCAGAAGAGATTCAAGTCTTCCTCTGAAAAGCCCGTGCCCTTGGTTGGGTCATTGGCCAGCCTGGCAGAAATGTATCCTTCGACGCGGTACAGGGCATAGGGGACGATATGCTTGCGCCCCATTGTGCGTTCCTTTCCGGCTTCTTCTTCACGAGTAACGGTCAAACGGGTGACGGTTACTTCTTGCTGGACGATGGGATCGATGCTGCGCGAGAAGTTCAACTGCACCGGCCCGCGCACCTGGCCGCAGTTCAAGCCGGTGCTCATCACCGCGCCAAACGTGCGCACGTCAAAGAAGTTGGCGCAAATCCAAGCGCGGGCGCGCTGCACTTCGTCGGGTTTTGCCTTATTTTTGTCGTCTGTCGGCAGCCCGACAGCCTTGTATGCCTCGACGTGGTTCTGATTGAGCGGAATGCCCTCCTTGACGTAGATGCGATAACCCGGCGCGTCGCCTTTGACCATTTCCACATAGTTGCGGATCTTGCGCTTCAGGCACACGTCGGTCACGATGCCATATCCTGTTTCCGGATCGATGCGTGGCATGTTGCCGGCATCGGGGTCGCCATTCGGGTTGCCGTTCTCTACGTCATAGAGCAAAACAAACTCATAGCGGTTCGAAAGAGGGGTCATGATTAGTTACTCCTGTATAAAGATTTGGGGCTGAGCATCTGGAACTGAAACGGACTCGTGCGTCAAGCGGCGCAGCACTGCTCTACGCTTGAGCACTTTCTGCAATTTCTGTCTGGTTCTCTGGGCCATCTGCTTTCTTGGCATAGAAGGCAGCGCGCTGATGGTAGTAACCCAGCACAAACACACCTTGTTCGTCCAAAGACAGGCGAGCGGGAAAGGCTTTTGCTTCCAGCATGTTGAGCAAGTCTTGGATGCGGCGGTCGAGCAGACCGCCATATTCGGCTTTCGATGTCCAGTGATGGGCCAGCCGCAGCAGCGTTGGGAACACGCTGGCCGGCGCAGCGCACGCCGAGGTGAAATAACGATCCTTGATCGTGGCATTCACGTTCTCGATGGCTTCTTGCTGCGCCTTCTCCAACACAGCAAATAAGCGTCCTAGGACATAGGCCGGGTGGGTATATGTTTCGTTGAGTGACATGTGTAAAGCCTCCGAATAGGGGTTGTTGCCTTGACGGCGATACTTACGAATGAGGTGCGCTTTGATATACGCTGCTCTCAAATAGTTGATCTTGGCAATCCGATATCGGCCCTCTTCTGTTGCGGTGGTGTCATCTGTATCGTGGCGAATGCGGTTTAGTATTCCCACGTACAAGCCTTCTGGGTAAGGTGCGCCGGTCAAAATTGCGCGCACGAAGGCGCCGCCCAGAAGAGACCATGATTTCTTCAACTCCTCTTCGCGCTGGGTCACTTTGGGCGAGACACATTCGGCGAGCAGATGGTAGGGTGAAGGATAGGTGGGCTGGTTGGGGTACTCCTTCTGGATGCGCAGATCGGCGTAGTGCTGCATGATGCGGTCGGCGAACACCCCAAATGGCTCGCTGATGAAGAAGCGCACAACCAAGCGCGCTGAATTGGGCGCCAGGCCTAAAACATAGAAACGAGTCTCTTGGTCGAGGCCGGCGCGCAGCGCATCGAGATCGATCGGTTTGGCGCGTTGCACTGCGCCGGCGATTGCGCCGAGCGTCTTTTCGGCCTCTTTGGCGCGTCTCCGTTTGCCGGGCTGTTCTTCGACTTGTTCGCTCCCTTGGCGATACTCTGGGTTTAAGAACGCATAGAATGCGCCGGCATAGCGTTTATCAGCCGTGTCCGCCCAGTAAGTTACGGTTGTGTCGCCTAGATAGATTTTCGGGTTCGGGTTCTGGCTGGAAAGCAGGTAGTTCAAGGCGGTCGCATATGCCGCAGCCGCACGACGGCTGACCGGCGAGTTGAGGCCCTGACCTTTTGTACGGTTATACGATTCATAGGCCCGCTCGTTAAAGCTCACCAACTTTGCGCCGGTGCTGTTGGCATCGCGCACACCTTTCACATCCGGGTGCAAACGCATGATCGGCTCGACTTCACCCGTGACCAGGCACTGCATGACCTCCTGTTGTTGATCCTGGCTGAGGGCGTAGGCTTCCCATACCTTTCGAATCGCGGGATCGTCGAACGGATTTTGTCCCTCAACGAAGAAGATCAGGTTTGACCCTTTGATCAGGTTTGACCCTTTTAGGAGTTCTTCCGAGTATCGCTTGATGAGGGGGTTTTCCATGCCGGCTTGCGGGTCATAGTTGTTTAAGAAGGCGCTGATGGCCCGCGCTACTGGACTGTTTACCTGCGACAGGATGCTGAGGTTGAGTTCGCGGAAAGCCTTGTAACGCGCAAAGGCATAGTCAGGGTCTTTAGGTTGCTTGTCCGTTAGCCCGAGGACATAGGTTGCGTTGTCGCACAGAAAGCTGGCCTTGACGTTCACGCTGCGCTCGGCCCGTTCAGAGACGATCATCTGCTTCGGGCGTTCGACTGTTTTTTTGCCTTGGGGAACGGTGACGTAAAGCGGGATGATGTCGAGCAGTTTCCCTTCGACAGACAAATTGAGGGCGTGGCTGACCGGCGCGCTGCTATAACCCGGCGGCGCAATGTCGAGTTGTGGGTCCTGCTGGAGAATCTGGTAATACTGGTAGAGCGATTGCAAAATCATCGCCGCACCTCCTCACGGTGGGGCACAACAATTACCCCGTCTTCCATGATGGCGCGAAAGAACATCGGTTGAACGTTGTCTGGATCGGAGAAATCCAGGTCGTACAGGATGTAACCCAAGTCGCGCCGGCCGCTCAGCGGACTTTTGGGGATGGCGCGCCTGTCTTCGATCAACGTCACGGTGGCGCCAAACTCACGCGTGCCGAGACTGGGAGCGTGAAAGTGCTGGCCGTTGCGGAGCCGGCGCAAGATAATGTTGTAGTGGCCTTCTTCCGTGTCGCGCTCGCCCCATTCGTGGTCTACCTTCTCGAAGTGCGCTTCGATCACATAGTCCACATCCTTGAGCACCATTGCGGCGCGTTGTTGGCGGGCTTCGGTTGCTGCGATGTAGAGCGGCTTGTTAGCGCCCTTCATGACCTGTTGGGCGTTGTCCACCGACACTTTATCGCTGACTTCGTTGCGGCGGATGTTGGTGAACTGAATGTCACGCAGCACGTGGATTTTGTCGATCACCCAGCGGATGGCCGGCTTCCAGTAGATCGCCTCGATAATCCCGCGCGCAGCAGAGGGCGTGATCACGTCATAGCTCACGCGCTCCACTTTCATCTCTGGGCGCGTGAACAGCGCGTAAGGCCCCTGCACTCGAACGATGATGCCATATCCCATGAGTTGAACACCTCCTTAAACGGTTAGAACAATAGGCCGTCTGCGCCGGCGGTTTCCGGCACCAGCAGCCCGCGCTCACAATCGTAGTACTCGCCAAAACAATCTGGATTGAGAACGTGATAAGCATCTTCTAGTGTCAAGACTACTCCTTTGGAACTCAGCTTTTCAAACTCACTCTCAAAAATAGATACGGTATAAGGTTGCAATTTGCGCAGCGTTGAAGAAGGGTAAGGGGTATATTTAAGTTCGTCGATCAGTTTCAGCGCCTCCTCGTTAAACGGAATGATTATCGTTACCGTGGGTGTTTCGATGATTTGAAAATCCTGTGCAGCGGTCTCAAAACTGAACTTTCCCTCTTCACTATCAAAACACTTCATAATCCGCTTAATGTCGAACGATATGGCGGGATCGTGCAGGTCATACAGCCGATCAAAGAAATCGGAGACCGCCGGCACGGAAATAGGGGCGTGCGGGTAATCGCGCAGGGTCATGCGCGCCACTTCTGCCGATTGCTTCAGGAAGGACGGGGTGCGCTTGACAAATTCGGATTGCGGCTCGAAGACGAATAACTCGCCTAAGCGGCGTTTCATCTCGCGGTTGACGCGCCCGGCTGCTTGGTTGATCGAATCTAATCCGCTAAGCGCACGATAGCCCACCGGAAAATCCACATCGATGCCGGCCTCCATCACGGTGGTCGAAACGACTCGGCAGGGTTGCCCGTTGGCCAAGCGCGATCGAATTTCATTCAATTTGATGCGACGGTGCGCCGGACACATCAGGGTGGATAGATGGAAGTTGCCCTCGCCCTGCAAGCCGGCAAACAAGCCGCTGGCGTGCCGGCGCGTGTTGACAATGCACAAAACTTGATCGTGGCAATTCAGACGTGCGAGTAATTCTTCGTCGCTCAGTTCGCCTAAGTGTTTCACATCGACGCGCTTATAAAAGTCGAACAGGGCTTGAGGTTCTGCAATCAGTTCTCGCACCGATGTGCCAGGGGGGAGAAAGCGTTCAATTCTGGGCTGAGTGGCAGTGCAGAAGACGGCGCTGACGCCGTAGTTGACCACCAGCTCCCACACCGCGGCCAGAGCCGGCTGCATGTACTCACGCGGCAGCATCTGCGCCTCATCGAAGATCACTACGCTGCGGGCAATGTTGTGCAACTTGCGGCAGCGTGACGATCTGTTGCTAAAGAGCGATTCAAAAAACTGTACGTTTGTTGTGACCACAATCGGGATGTCCCAGTTCTCCGCTGCCAGTTTGAGTTTGGTGAATACGCTGATGGTGCGATCCTCGGCCTGGCTCTGCCCCAGCTTTTCCCAGTCAAAGTTGCTGTGGTGTTCCAGGACGTTTTCTTCGCCGAAGATTTGTTTGAAAATGCCGGCGTTTTGCTCGATGATGCTGGTAAATGGGATCACATAGATGATGCGTCTCAGGCCGTGCCGGGCAGCGTGATGCAAAGCGAACGCCATCGAGGCGAGCGTTTTTCCCCCTCCTGTCGGAACGGTCAAAGAGAAGAAGCCAGGCGATTCAGTTTTGCCTTTTTGGATACACGTCATCAGCGTTTCGTTGCGCTTGCGATTGATCTCGCTGGTAGGATGGTCGAATCGCCGCATCCAACTGTCTAGCTTGTCTCGCAGGGCAGTCATATCGACCGTGTTTCTGGCGCGCACCGGCCTGCCTTTCACATAGGCTTCTGTTTCCTGAAAATCGGCGTCCACCAGCGCCGAAAAGACCATGCGCGTTAGGAATGAGATCGAAAAGCCGCTCCGGTCCGGCTGAGGACGCACATGAAAACGCTGTGGGAAAGGCAAGTCGGATAGGTCTAGTTCGGTTTTGTATGCGCTGTAATCGGGTAAGGTGTTCTTAAAACGCGCGCAAACCGTGCCGCTTTCTAAATCGGTTTCGTTGCCGAAATCGGGCAGGCCGGCGTGATGCCCCAAGATTGGATAGGCCAACAGGCGCGCTATCGGTTCTTGAGGTTTGCCTTTTAACAAGCCGTGCAGCTCTTTCGCGCCGGCCGTCGAGTGATCGACCCGCGCGCCGCCCTCCAGCCGCCTTTGGAACTGGTGCGAGTACTTGCCCAAATCGTGTACCAAGCCGGCGATGTAAGCCAGATCGCCCACCTGCGCTTCGCGCCCAAATTCGCGCGCCAGCTCGGCCGTGTTGCGCAGATGCTCGATCAAAGGCTGCCATTCCTCACGGGGTTCGCCTTCGCGTCGGTGGGCGAAGTAAGCAGTGGTCGGCTGGGTGAGGGTTATTCCGTACATTCTGGCCATGCGTTCGGACTCCCGTTTCAGCGCCTGGCGCAAGGTCGGCGGGTCGAGCACCTCGCAATCCGCGCCCCAACCGCGAATCCAAGGGATCATTTCTTTCGGTTCGGCAATGGACGCCCGCCAGATGACCGAGCCGTCGGGCTGGGTGATCTTTTGTTCCGAGCGATGCCAGCGCGTCTCATGCACGCGCCGTGCGACTTTCGCGCTAAACTTCAGCGCCACTTCGACGGGATCGTCCTCGGTGCGCCAAATTCCCCAGGCATCGGCCAAGAACTCGCGTGGGTCAAAGTCGGCCGGAGTAGAGTAAGGTTCCCGCGTCAGCTCGGCGCGCCGGATGCGTTCGATTTTAAATGTGAGTACCCGCTCGCGCGTCCAACCAGTTTCAGTTGCCAGTTGGGCCGGCCCAAATACGTGCGTGGTTTGTCCTACTGCGTAAGGCTCGATGAAGTAGGGCGACAACAGGTACTCGGCTACCCGCTCGCCCGCTTCGCTCTGGTGCCAGATGCGGGCTTTGCGTTGTCTTGCCCAGGCCTCGGTCAGCTTCTCGAGCACATCCAGGTACACCGGGTCTTCGCGTTGCGCTTCATCGTCCATCATGTCTGCGGACTGTAGAACGTGCCGGCTGATCTGATCGGCAGCGCGCCGCAAGGCGTCGCCTAGCTTGCGCAGCGCCGAGGCAGCGTGACGGTTCTTGCGGTCCATGCGGGTCGCCAACAACCGCGCCGCCAAATGCACCGCTAGAGCTTCGTGCAGCGTGAAGGCCACTCGCACCAGATAGGCCGAACGATCCAGGCTAATCCGTCCATCTTCGTGCACAAGGGTGGGGTAGAGACGCTGAAAGTCAATCAGGTTTCGATGGATGACCGAGCGGTCCACGTCCAGGCGTCGAGCGAGTTCTGCCTGGGTCAGCCCATCGGGATGGGCCAGGAGGAGCTGCTCGATTTGAAGCAGCCGAGCTGCTTTGTTTTCTGCCCGTGTCATGTCATAACTCCTGTGGATCAATGCAACATTCGCACGAACATACGGACTTTAGCATGTGCTCGTGGCGGATTCTGCAACATCTGATTCACTTCTTGGGGTCGAATGGCCACAGCCTGCCCCGTTCGTCTTCGTATAGATACAACTGGTAGTCTTCCAACGACGGCAGTGCGCGAGTCACCTCGGAGCGGTGTAGCCCAAGCAGCCGCGCCAGAAAGCCCGGCTTTTTGCCTGGATACTGTTGTGCAGCATGATAGATTTGTTCTACCTTCTGTTTATTTGTTAATCTGGCCATAACACAAGCACCTCGTACTGTGGATTGACTCCACGGTACGAGGTGCTTGTTGCAGGTAATGCAACACCTGTCCATCTGAGCTGATGTCAGGGCAAACTTGCTTGGGCCACGCCGCGCCGGCCGTTCACACGCCAGTCTGGATCAAGCTGGAAGAGCTGCTCGGCTTGACCGAGCTTGAGTCCGGCAATCAATTCGGCTTTGAGGGTGCGCAAGGCGAACAACGGGGCGGGGAAGTACGACACAATCCGGTGAAAGGATGTAGTGGGTTCCCACCGCGCGTCGCCTAGCAAACGTCGATAGTTGGCATCACCTTTCAAAATCACCAGATCGTAACCGGCCAGTTCGCGTCGCAGCGCATCCGGCATCTGATAGTACATCAAACATGAGCTATAAAACCAGTGTGTGCGCAACTGTAACACGCCCCGCCCGATGTCTGTGCGGAGGGCGGCGGCCAGCCGGTGGGCCGCCGGCCCGCTCTGGCTGAGTGCGGTGAGGCTATCCAGCACATCGCGCGGGGTAGCGTCCGAGACGAAAAACGGCTGTCCTTTTAGGTGTAGATGCACCTGGCCGGCGATGCCCCGCTGCAACAGGAAGCCGACCAGCGCCAAATCGGCCAACAGTTCTGCGCCGGCGTTATCGGTGATGACGGCTAACCGTAGGGTGGGGGAGGAGCCGGCTCTGGAGGAGCGGGCAGCCAGATACTCCCACACGGCCTCGCTATCGTCAATCAGCAGGTGAATGCGCTCGTCGTCCAAGTTTGCTGCGGGCCGCACTGTCCGCGCCACGTTGTAGCTCAGATCCGATCGGTTGCCCCATAGACTGGCGTAGCACAAATGTCTGAAACATTTGTTCTGATCGTTCGGCAGACCGGAGAGCAAGCTATCTAGGGCGGCCGGCGCGCGTTCTGGCCGTAACTCGGCCAGCTTTTTATTCGCATAGGGGTCTACGCCGTGCCAGGGATGAGCCGGCTGAAAGTAGCGCGTGCATTCCAGAACGCGGCGGTAGAAGTACGCCTCGGCCCAGTACCAGGGCACGTTCAGCCAACTCTGGCCGATATGGGGCGCTGAGACGGCATTCCAGAAAGGGGCGTCCGGCTCCGCCGCGCCTAACGCTTGGATGCTGCCGGCGATGATTTCGTCCCGCAGCACCTGCATGGATGCCAGAATGTCGGGCGCAAAGGCGTTGTCGGCGATGATTTCGTCGATAATCGCCGGGATGCGCCGTTTGAAGGTGTTGTGCGCAAACGAGTTTGGCTCGCTGGTGTGCAACGAGGCCGGCCAGCGGCTTAGATCGACTGCCGATTCTGGGATATCAGACAAGCTTGGCAAAATCACCGAGAGTCCTTTCTGGATGGTTTTGGCTGCCATTGTAAGGGGCTGTTGCACGGAGCGGCTTTGAGCAGTTATATTAACTAAAGGTTTCTCATGTTAATATCGTGTGGTAGAATGCTCCTCATGAGTGATGTCAACACAGAACCGTTCCGTCAAGCCATCCCCCGCTTTCTATCTGAGTTGAGCGGATTTAGCCCGCGCACCCTCGACACCTATCGCTATGCCCTGACCGCATTCATCGACGCCAATATCCCCATCGACGAGAACTTACTTCAGGCTTTTGATGAATATCTAAGTAAGCGCAAATACTACAGAGGGAATGCCAAACGCCCCTACTCCAGGGCTACGCGCAGCCTATACCTGGCTGCCTTACGCCGCTTTCTGGAATGGCTGGATGCGCACGACCAACTGCCGGCGTGGACGCGCGCCAAAGCCGAGGCGCGGCTGAAAGCTGCCCGTAGCCGTCAACCGCGCAGTGGGGTTCGCCATCGCATCCCGGACGACCGTCTGCACGAAATGATCACGTTCTACGACGATTTGCCCGATCCGGTTGGGCGAGATGCACATCGCCGTCGCCTGGAGTTGTATCGCAACCGCGCCTTGTTGCATTGCCTGTGGGACAGCGCCGCGCGTGTCAGCGAGTTACTTCAGCTGACGCGCGCCCAAGTTGCAGATGGACAAGTTGACCGGGTGGTGATCTTGGGCAAAGGCCAAAAGGAGCGCTATATCTTCTTCACACGCGAATCTCAGGCTGCCATCCGTGCGTATTGTCGCTTGCGCGATGATTCCTACCCCGGCTTGTTTGTCAGCCATCGCCGCGATAAGGGTGCGAGGTTGAGCCGCATCTCGGCTTGGAATATCGTGAAACGAGCCGCGCGCGGCAGCGGGCTGGCCGGCATGGTCTCACCGCATATGATTCGTCATGCGCGCGCCATACAACTGGTGAACGAGGGAATGCCGATGGAGAGTGTGCAATTGGTGCTCGGTCACGAGAGCATCGCCACCACTCAGGCGTATTACGCCAAGCTCAAGCCCGACATTGTGAAGAGCCAGTTGGATGAGTATGGCCTATCTCCTCGGCAGCTCCGCCGCAAACCGGCGCAGAACTGAAAGATGCTCAGATGACTAATTTCACGGCGGCCGGCTCTACCGAGATCAACATCTCACGCACACCTTGTCCATGCCATGAGAATATCTCGCCGTCGAAGTGTGAAAGTAAAGGATGCTCTGAACGAAGGTGTATTCGGCGGATGCGACGGAGGGTGATCTCTGGGTGGCGCGCGTGTGTGCCGGCCATCACATCGGGAATCAGTTGCAACAGCCGCACGCGTGAGACCGGTCCGATCATTGCCAAATCAAGCTCACCATCGTCGATGCGCGCTGCCGGCGTGATTTTGAACCCCCCACCCTCGCGCGTGCCATTCGCTATAGCGATCATCAGCACAGGTTTTCGAACTTCTAACTCGTCATCTATCCCAAGGCTGATGGGTATCGCACCATAGTTGTTGGTCAACGTGCGCATTAAGGCCGCAAAATACATCGCGAATCCGCTTAGGCCGGGCATGTGTTGGGCGTGCCATGCTACGGAGGCATCGAGGCCGATGCCGATCACATTCACGAAGTATTCCGAGCGCCCGCGATTGTCTTGCACGTATCCTAGATCAAGCCAGCGCGTTGTTAGACCGCCGTTGCAGGCCTGAACAGTCCGCTGAAGTGCAGTCAGTGGGTCTTGCCACAGTTCCGCCCCGCTGACAAAGTCGTTCCCTGACCCAATTGGCACAATAGCTAGTGCAGGCCGGCTGAGCCGATCAATCTGCATCAACCCGTTGGCGACTTCGTGGACTGTGCCGTCTCCGCCCATCACGGCCACAACCTCGCAACCACTTTCTCCGGCTTGCCTGGTCAGCTCGACGGCATGGCCGGGCCGCTCTGTGTAAGTCCACTCGATGTGTGCTGTCGAATGGTCTGTCTCAATCAGGGCACGCAGTTGGGCAGCGGTTTTGCCTGCTCGTCCCCGCGCGGCGGCCGGGTTCACAATGATTCGCAGTTTCTTCGCAGAAGGCGCTGTGGTTTGTACTGTCATCGCTCTCATTCCAACGATGAGCCGTTCAGCGTGTATCCGAACGGAGTTCCAACCATGCTACTTCTTGTGAAGTTAGTTTGAGATTGGCAGCTTGCATGTTAACCAGAAACTCTTCACGGTTGCGGCAGCCGACGAGTGCAAACACAACCATGAGCTGGTTGAATAGGTAGGCCATAGCAATCTGCGGCACATAAACGCCCCTTTCGGCTGCCAGCGCTCGCGCGCGATCGAGTCGCTTAAAGTTGTCCTCAGAGCAGTAGCACTCCACGCATAACCTATCCTGCCAATCTGTAAAGGTGTGCAGGTTATCGCGATTGAAGCGCCCTGACCAAAAGCCGGCTGCCATGCTCGACCAGGCAAAGACCGGCATTTGATGCTGCGTGTACCAGGCGCGCGCCTCGGTGCCCTGCGGCCCGCTAATGCTGATGCATTGCGGCCAGGGTTCTTTAATTTGCTCGGCCAAACTGAAATGAGGGCTGCTGGCAACAAAAGGCGTCAGGCGATGCTTACGGGCATACTCGTTCGCAGCTTGAATTCGTTCGTGTGTCCAGTTTGATCCTCCGAATGCGCGGATGCGCCCTGCGCGCAGATGTTCGTTCAGTGCCTCGACAATCGGGCCGACGGGGACAGAGGGATCATCGCGATGGAGCAAGTACAGATCGATGTAATCTGTCTTGAAGCGAGCCAATGAGTCGTGAATGTCGGCAGCAATGTCAAACGGCGTCACACGCCGGCGATCTTGGTTGTGATGCGCCCCTTTCCCGATGATCACAACTTGTTCGCGCACGCCCCGCGATCGGATCCATTTGCCTACCGTTCGCTCGTTGTCGCCGTTGCCGTATACATGTGCTGTGTCGAACGTGTTGCATCCCAGCTCGAACACGTCATCGAGCAACTTGAACCCATAGTCCTCGTCCTTGGAGCTGACCATGATGGTTCCTTGCACCAATCTGGAGACCGGCTTATCAACGCCGGGAATGCGCCCATATGGCATTTGAGTGGTCATGTCCTTGCTCCGTTACTTTTCAGATGGGTATGTCATACCCCACTGGGATCGGATTCCGTCTAGCGTCTCCATGATGTCTCTTGTCTCTTGAAGTGGGAGTATCTCGCTTTCGAGCCGGCCTGCGCGGATACATTCATTTGCTTCTGTAATCTGGTGTGGGAATCCGTTGCCATCAAAGGGCGTGTCAATCACTTGCTCTTCCTTGCTGTGGGACAGCACGGATATACGCTTTGGCGCATACCAGGGTGCGTGGATTTTGATCGAACCGGTTGTTCCGTGGATCCATGCCTCGTGCTGAGTGTGTGTGCGCACCGCGCTGCTTAGGACTGCCAGCCGGCCATTGTCGTAGCCCAGCACCCAGCCGGCTTGTTCATCTACCCCGGTAGTGCCCAGTGCGGCCAGCCCGGCGATGCGGCTTGGTTTGCCGAAAATCATGGACGCCAGTGAGACGCAATACACGCCCACGTCGAGCAGGCTCCCGCCGCCCAGTTGGGGATCGAACAACCGACTGCGAGGGTCCAAGTTCGCCCGAAATCCGAAGTCGGCCATCACCATGCGCGGTTCGCCGATCACGCCACCGGCAATCAGTTCGCGCACCTTTGCCATGCCGGGCAAAAAACGGGTCCACATTGCTTCCATCAAGAAAAGCTTTTTAAGTCGTGCAAGCTCGATGACAGCGTCTGCTTCTCTTGCGTTGAGGGTGAAGGGCTTCTCGCACAGCACTGCCTTGCCGGCGCTCAGGCACAGAATGCTGTTGTCTTTGTGCATCGGATGGGGCGTCGCGACGTAGATTGCATCCACATCTGGGTCGGCGGCCAGTGACTCGTAGCTGCTGTGTACATGCGGAACGCCGAACTCCTCGGCAAAGGCCCTGCCCGTTTCTAAGCTGCGCGAGCCGACAGCGATAAGTTGGCTGTCCGGCATGCTGCTTACTGCTTGCGCGAAGTGTCCGGCGATCCGTCCGGTGCTGAGGATACCCCATCGTATTTTCGTTGTTTTCATTGTGTTTCTCTCCCAAAAAACTATCTGCCTATGCGAAATCTTTGTCTGAAATGCCTATGCGAAGCAAATCTAGCGCCGCAAAGACCCTGCCGGCGCAGGGGTGTCGGCCGTGCGATTGCCATGACGCACTTCCGGCAACAACAACGCACTCGCCGCAGTGATCATGGCGAAGCAGATCAGCCCCAACGCTTCGATCGGCAAGGTGCTCACCAGTTGAAACGCCAACAACGGCGCCACTACCCCACGCAGACCGGTGAAGAATGTGTGCACAGACATGTAATCGGCAACACGCGACGGAGGCGCAAATTTGGTCACCCATAAACTCCACGCGACATCACCGCCTGAAAAGGCGACGCCAAACACCAACGAGCCGGCAATTAAGCCCGGCAAGCTACTACCGGTAAAGAAAGCAACAATACCGATGGCAAAAGCCATATTGACCGTAATGCGCAGGACAAAGAAGTTCATGCGGTCAAACAGCCACCCCCACACCGGACTCAGCACCAAACGCACCAGACTGGGAATGATGCTGGTCATCAACGCGATCGACTGCGCATTCAGCGACAGGCCATAACGCGGGTTGGCCAAATACTCCACCCGCAGCGGCATCATCATCAGGTTGGCGAACCCCATGAGCATCCAAACAATCAAGGTGTTGCGAAAAAGACGATCATCACGCACGTACTTCAGCCCGCGCAAGGGATTGCGGCTGCCCAGGTCGGCCAACGGTCGAGACGGGATGCGCGCCAACCAGAACGCAGAAAAAGCAAAGCACACACCAAATACAACCAAGAGCCAGCGAAAAAGAGCGATGTTCTCGGTCAACAGCCGGCCGGCGCCTTCGGCAAACAGCGCCGCAGCCGCCACCCGAATGATGGTGGCGCGTGAGTAAAACCGCCCGCGCTCGTCAGAGGCGTAGTTGTCTTGATAAATCTGCGTCACCAGCGGGATCATGCCGTTCGCGCAGGTCATGCCGATCACGCTGCCCAACACGTACAGCGGCAGCACCGGCGCCAGCGCAGGCAGAACAAAGGCGACCGCACCAAGCAGCGCCAGAGCGGCTGCACCACGCGAAGCCGGCCAGCGCAGACGCTCAACGATGACGACCGTCAACGGTGTTATCAACAGGCCGATATTGCCGCCGGCAGCGATCAACGCCTTCTCAGTCGCGCCGGCTTCAAAGGCTCGCACGGCGATCAGGAGCAAGAACGTGCTGCCGGCAGTCTCAAGGATGCCGACTGCAGCCGCGCGGAACTTTTCAATGCGATAGGTAATCACAGCAGGAGAATGATCGGTCATAGGCAATGCCGGCCTTTTATCCGACGACTAGCGACGGAGTTGAAAACGGCGCTTAAGTTCGCGCGGGGCCTGTTCGATGGCGCCGCGCAGTACCTGACGAGTCGAAGCAGCATTTGGCTCATGCACACGGAGTAGGCTCCAGAACACACCGATCAGCAATATGCCCTGCAACGCGAAGAAAAGGCTATATCCATTCAGCAAGAGATCGGCCACACCAACTTGAACGCTGCGCGCCCAGTCCAACACCGCACCCCACAACATTGGCGCGACCCCGTTCAACAGACTGACAATCACGGAATGCAAGGCAAAATAGCGCGTCGTCTCCGGTTGATCGCCGACGGTGTTCATCAACAAGCGCGTCAGCGCCAGATCGTAAATGGAGCCAAAGAAGCCGGCAATACTGAGTGTGGCAATTGCCAACAGGGGGGAACGAGTCGGGCTAAGCGCCAGCGCCAACCACAGTGCGTCGTAGGCCACCCACCACAAAAAGACCAATCCAAGAAAAGGCCGGCTGCCCAGCGCATCGATGCGATTACGCAATAAAGCCAACGCCACAGCGCCGACCAGCGAGGAAGCCGCAGTAGCCCATAGAATCGCGCCGTCGCTCAAGCGCACTTCTTCGCGGGCAAACACTGTGACAAATGCGCCGGAAGATAACACCACCACCTGGGCGGTGGCGCTGAACAACACCAGTTGGGCAAAGCCAGGGCTGCGCAGCAAGGCGCCCCACCCTGCCCCAGCGCGCGTTTGAGTGCGTTCGACCTGTTCGCGTCGCAGCAAGGGCGGTTCGGGAATCCGATTCAGGAAATACAAGCTGACCACGCCGCCGAGAAAGCCCAGGCCGAACACGATTGAATACGGCGCCATGCCACGATGATCGAACAGGAAAAGGCCGGACACCGCCAGAGCGGCTACACTGGCCAGGCTGATGAAGGCACGATCTCGGCTGAGATAGAAGCCGCGCAACGAGCGCGGTACGATCGCCGTGATCCACGGCAGCCAGGCGCACATTGCAATGCCGCGCAGGGTAGTGAAGAGGAATATCACTCCCACAGTGGCAGCGATCACCACCGCCGGCGATAACACATCGACCATCAAGGGGAGCGCGACCAACACCATCAACGTGATTACGCGCGCCGTCCAGCCACTCACCATCAGTCGGCGATAGCCAATGCGCTCGGCATAAGGCGCAACGAGCAATTGCAAAACTGAAGTCAGAGGAGCCAAGCCGGCCAGTAAGCCCAGCACCACCGCCGGCGCGCCCAGCTCGCGCGCAAACAGAATCAGAGGACTGCCCAGACAAATCTGCCACGACACGGCGTTGAAGGCTTGAAACCAGTAGGCGTACTGTATCCTCGGCGGAAGTTTGTCCACTATCATCGGCGCGCACCGAGCGAGGGAGTATTATCATCTAAGTCGATATTTGGATTTGCCATGTCAATAGAAGAGATCATCGCGTTGTTATCCGCTCGCCCGGCGGCGCCTCTGGTTCCGCAGACAATCTACGATCCGGCATTGTCTGCGCGTATCCTCGCTTGTGAGTGCTCTGATGCACTAAAGGCCGGCCTATTGTTGTGGAACGACGATTTGGATGCCTCTCATCGCCTATCGCAACAGATCAACACTCCAACAGGCAGTTACTGGCACGCGATCATGCACCGCCGCGAACCGGACTACTGGAATAGCAAATATTGGTTTCACCAGACCGGTCGGCATCCGGCGTTGGCAGAAGTAGGCAGACGAGCAAGCCGGCTACTCGACGATGTAGCTTGGCTACACAACAGCCGCTATGACCCGTTTGCTTTTGTGGACGCTTGCGAAGCTGCCGCACAAGGCGGCAGCGACACAACCGCGCTCCAAGCATTCCAACAGTTGGAGATCAAAGTGCTGATTGAGTACACGCGCAGCGAAGGGCGCGATGCCTAGCATGGCGCGGCGCTCAGACAGCCGGCGCGCGAGCGGCGCTTCACAAGATCAACATCGCGTCGCCGAACGAGTAAAAGCGATAACGTCGCCGAATCGCCTCCTCATAGGCGCGCCACATCAAGTCCATCCCCATGAACGCGCCGATCATCGCCAAGAGCGTCGAACGCGGCAGATGGAAATTGGTGATCAACGCATCGACTGCGCGAAAGCGATAGCCCGGCGTGATGTAGATTGAGGTAAAGCCGCGATACGGGGCAATGAACCGGCCGGCGTCCGGCTCGTGGCTTGTGTTGCGGGCAACGGCCTGTGCAGCCGTCTCAAGGGTGCGGGCGCTGGTTGTCCCCACAGCAATCACTCGTCCACCGGCTGCACGCGCCGCGTTGATGCGCTCGGCGGCAGCCGGCGACACTTCACACCATTCTGTATGGATGCGATGCGCTTCCACAGTGTCTTCTGTGATCGGCTTGAACGTGTCCAGGCCGATATGCAAGGTGACAAAGACCACCCCAACGCCGTTCTCTTCGAGGGTTTGCAAAAGCGCCGGCGTGAAGTGCAAGCCGGCAGTTGGCGCAGCAGCCGAGCCGGCGATGCGAGCATAGACTGTTTGATAGCGCGCGGGATCATCGGGCGGACGATGAATATACGGCGGGATCGGCATCACACCGATGTGCTCCAGCAGCGGTTCAACCGGACGGTCGAACATCACAACTCGGGCCGCCGAGTCGCTTTGGGGAGAATCGGCGGGCAGCAAAGCGTGTCGCTCACCGATGCGCGGCTCCTCACGGAGCACCACCCCCCGCAACGGCGGCTGGCCGGCCGCCTCCACCACAAACTCATGCACGCGGTGTCCGCCAACTAACGCCTCCCAACGCACAGAATCCAACCGCCGCAGAAGGAGAATCTCCACCTTGCCGCCGGTCGGTTTACGCGCGTAGATGCGAGCGGGGATTACCTGCGTGTCATTCGCAACCAGCACATCCGGCGGGCGCACAAAGGCCGGCAGGTCGCGGAACACCCGATGTTCAATATGACCCGATGCTCGCTCAATCACCATCAAGCGCGAAGAGTCGCGCGGCTCCGCCGGCGTTTGAGCAATCAGCTCCGGCGGCAACTCATAATCCAGCTCGCTCGTCAACATGAGGCTGATGATACGCCGTCATGCCCGAAGCAGCGCGGCAGCAAGCGTATGTCCTTTCGGTTAGAATGGAAAACAGCCGGCTTTATTTGCTCGCGCTTCACGAAAGCGCGCCACTGGCCTCAGCCTATGCAGCGCTATCGTTCATCTCACATGACTCTAAGACGCGCGTGCTACGATTGTGAAAATTTAAGCAATGATCGCCTTGCAAAGTTGAGTGGGTAAGATGCCAAAAAGCTTAAGGAACAATCTGATCCCGCTGATTCTGATTGCGCTTGTTGTCGCTTATGCCGCTATGGCCTTTGCTCAGCGGCCAGGCGCGCGCGCAGAAGACGCGACATTTAACGAATTGGTCAGTGAGATCAACCGAGGCAACATTCGGCTGATCAGCGTCACCGCCGACGGAACGAGTCTGCGCGCCACCACGAATGACAACCGCGTGATGGTGCTCAACAAAGAAGCCACCATCGACACGATCCAGTTACTGCGCAACTATGGCGTGACGGCCGAGGCGCTGCGGACGTTTGATTATCGGGTCGAATCGGTGCCGATCTTGGCCCAGCTTTCAAGTGTGTTGATCTACTTGCTGCCGGTGCTCTTGATCGGCGGCTTTTTCCTCTTTACCATGCGCCGCGCACAAAGTGGCGCTGACCAAGCCTTCTCGTTCGGGCGCAGCCGGGCGCGACGGATCACATCCGAGACGCCGGTGGTCACATTTGCAGATGTGGCCGGCTGCGACGAGTCGAAGATGGAACTGGTTGAAGTAGTCGAGTTCTTGAAGAACCCGGAGAAGTTCATTCAGCTCGGCGCGCGCATCCCGAAAGGCGTGCTGTTGGTCGGGCCGCCCGGCAGCGGCAAAACGCTGTTGGCCAAAGCGGTAGCCGGCGAGGCCGGCGTGCCCTTCTTCAGCTTGTCCGGCTCTGAGTTTGTTGAGCTGTTTGTGGGCGTGGGCGCCAGTCGCGTGCGCGACCTGTTTGACCAGGCAAAAAAGGCTGCCCCCTGCATCATCTTCATCGACGAGATTGACGCCGTGGGCCGGCAGCGCGGGGCCGGTTTGGGCGGCGGCAACGACGAGCGCGAACAGACCCTCAACCAGATGCTCGTCGAGATGGACGGCTTCAACACTGACACCAACGTGATCGTCATCGCAGCAACCAACCGCCCGGACATCCTTGACCCGGCGTTGCTGCGGCCGGGCCGCTTCGACCGGCGCGTGGTGGTCGATGCGCCGGACCTGGCCGGGCGCGAAGCCATCTTGAAAGTACACGTGCGCGGCAAACCGCTCGCGCCGAACGTTGATCTGAAACTGATCGCCAAACAGACGCCCGGCTTCACCGGCGCCGACATCGAGAACTTGGTGAACGAAGCAGCGATCCTAGCCGCTCGCGCAAACAAGAAAGAGATCGATCAAGAGCTGCTGCAAGCGGCCATCGAGAAGATCGCACTCGGCCCAGAGCGCAAGAGCCGGCTGATGACGCCGCGCGACAAAGAAGTGGTGGCCTATCACGAAGCCGGCCATGCCGTCACGGCGGCGCTGACGCCCGAGGCCGGCTTGTCCCTGCAGAAGGTGACCATCATCCCGCGCGGGCCGACCGGCGGCACAACCTGGTACACGCCGGAAACCGAAGACACCATCGGCAGCCGGACGCGCAAGGCCATGATCGGCAACATCATCACGCTGTTGGGCGGTCGCGCAGCGGAAGAGATCGTCTTCGGCGATGTCACGGCCGGCGCAGCCAACGATCTCGATCGCGCTTCAGAACTGGCGCGTGTGATGGTGCGCCAGTACGGCATGAGCGACGAGATCGGGCCGGTGTCGTTCGGGGAGCGGAACGAGATGGTGTTCCTGGGCCGCGAGCTGGCCGAGGGACGCAACTACAGCGAAAAGGTGGCGGAGCTGATTGACAGCGAGGTGAGCAAGCTGATCCGCACGTCATACGACCGCGCGCGCAAGTTGCTCATCGATAATCGCGACCGACTGAACCAAGTGGCTCAGGCGTTGCTGGAGAAGGAAACGATCGACCGTGAAGAGTTCAAGGTCATTATGGGCATGAACTGAACAGCCCCACACACCAACACCGCGCAGCGTGTTTTCCGGCGCGATATCACGCACCAGCAACAGACCGGCGATCAGCCGGTCTGTTTTGTCGGCGCGGGCGCGACAGCGGGCGCGGCAGCCTGCGTTAATCGTTGCAGTTTGGCCAGCATCTCGGCCCACCCCACCGGCGATAAACCGTAGCGGACTTGTAGCTGATCGGGTTGCCAGCGCCCCGATTGAAAGTCGCGCACGGCGCAGGACCAGCGCAGCATCTCAAAGGTAAGCGCCGGCAAGCCGGCCTGAGGAGCAATCTTGCGATTGAACAAATATTCCAAGTTGCGCCCCGTGCAGTCGAACAAAGGATCAGCCGGCTGCAAGTCGTAGCGGGCGATATGAGCGCGCACCGCTTGCACACATTGCTCACCGATCGGCACACGGCGCTCTTTGAATTGCAGATGCCGTTTGTCGTAGCGCACCCACACCGTTGGGCCTTCGGGGTCATCGAGCGCCACATCCGACACCAGCAGATTGAGACACTCGCTTTTCTTGATGCCGGTGTCCCACACCAGCGCAATCGCCGTTAACGGACGCACCTCGCGGCGGGCTGATTGGGCCAATGCTTGCGCGGCCTCGAGGACACGGGCAACTTGATGCTCAGAGAGATAGTCGGGCAACGGATCGATGAACGGTCGATAGGCCACGCGATCGGCCGGGTCATGCGCAAGATGGCCGGCTTCGTGCAGCCAGCGAAAGAACACTTTTAGCGAAGTCAAGCGCCGTTCAATCGACTTGGGGCTGGAAGCCACCCGCCCGCGCGCTTGATCGGCCAGAAAGGCTTGGATGTGTTCGGCTGAAATGGCGTGGATCGGTAGCCGCTCGGCCGGCCGGCCTTGCGCTTCCAGAAAGCGCGCAAAAATACGCACGTCGCCCAGAAATGCCTTGCGCGAGTTGTCACTGAGCGGGCGGCGGGCCATATGCTGCTCGTAGCGCGCCAATGCCTCTGTGAGCGTGAGAGCAATTTTGCGAGCCATACACCCAGTTTAGCACACGTGTTCTACATATAATCAGCGCGATTCTGCTGTCATCAATCGTCAAAACAGGAGAGCGCGCAAATGAGCAATCACATCAAGCTATTCATCCCGGGCCCGGTCGAGGTGCGCGAGAGCATTCTCCAGGCGCAGACGGCGCCGATGATCGGGCATCGCGGCAAGGCGTTCGAAACGTTATACAACCGCATCCACGAGAAGCTGTGCCGCGTTTTCTTCACCAATCAGCGCGTCTTACTCAGTACATCATCCGGCACCGGCTTATGGGAAGGCGCAGCGCGCAATTGCGTGAGCGACGACCCGACGCGCGGCGTACTGGCAACAGTGTGCGGCGCGTTCAGTGCGCGCTGGGCCGATGTGTTTGAGATGAACGGCAAAGCCGTCACTCGTCTGACCGTTGAGCAGGGATGCGCCATCAAGCCGGAGAGGGTGCGTCAGGCCATCTTGGAGCACCCTGCCCCCTTTGACGCGATCGCGATTGTGCACAACGAGACCAGCACCGGCGTGATGAACCCGTTGGCGGAGATCGTAGCGGTAGTGAAAGAGCTATCGCCGGACACGCTGATCTTGGTGGACGCGGTGAGTTCGCTGGGCGGCGTCAAGATCGACTTCGACGGCCTAGGGCTGGACGTGGTGTTAACGTCGTCGCAGAAATGCTTCGGATTGCCGCCGGGGCTGGCCTTTGCTGCCGTCAGCGACCGCGCTCTGGAACGGGCGAAGACGATCAAGAACCGTGGATACTACTTCGACTTCATCGAGTTGGAGAAGTTCCGGTTGAAGAATCACACACCCGCTACGCCGGCTATTTCACTGATGTTCGCGCTGGACAAGCAACTGGACGACATGCTGGCCGAAGGGCTGGACGCGCGCTTTGCGCGCCATGCGCGCATGGCAGCTATGACGCACGAGTGGGTGCGCTCACGCGGTTTTGGGCTGTTCGCCGAGCCGGGTTACGAATCGCTCACCGTGACGTGCGCGTCCAACACGCGCAACATTGACGTGAGCGCCCTGAACAAGTACTTGGCCACCCAGGGGCTGCACATCTCAGACGGATACGGCAGCTTGAAAGGCACAACCTTCCGCATCGCACACATGGCCGACCTGACCGACGCCGACCTGAGCGAGCTGTTCGCCGCCATCGATCGCTTCTTGGCCGGCTGAGGGACGCGGAGGCGGTGGGGTAAAAGGGAGACCTTTGATTTCACCGGCATGGATGAGCCGGGGCTTCAGTCTGTTCGATTAACTCGCCGACAGTGGATGCCGAGCGCGCGCGCTGCTGCTTGAAGGGCGGAGGGAGTGTCTTTGGAGCGCATGGGCGCTGTTCCAAACCCAGTGCCTTATTGACGACGATTTTGAAGCTCCGGCCGGTTTGGCGCTGCAGCTCGATCAGCCGGGCGGCGACATCATCATCCAGCGTAATCGTGGTGCGCATCGTTACTCGTGTGAGCTGATGTTGCTGTTTAGCCCAGCCTACTACCGAACTATTGACTGCGTACCTCGACGGACGTATCTCTTTCCGTTGTATTCCCAGACTTGGCGCGTCTTTCTAGAGATGTAAAAAGCAAAAACATATCGGTCAGGTGCTATCTGAATTGGCCACATACAATCAACTGGGACATCGGGTTGAAACCGGCAGTGTTGAGGAAGAATGAGACGTTGCATCTCATCGAGTTCGCGAGGGCGGTTGTTGTAGGTGAGGCGCACGCCGGAAATGCGATTATCCTGTGTGATGCCGATAAATACGTATCCTCCACCGGAATTGGCCATCGCACAGATTGCCTTGCAGGTCGCCGTCACAATTGATTCTGTCAAAGATCCATCCGGGCTACCGGGATACTTGAACTCCAGTTGCTCTGTCTCCTGA